>CAYVPL010000066.1:0-11787 GCA_964453755.1 uncultured Planctomycetales bacterium | reverse complement strand
CGACTTCCCGCGGCACGAAGTAGGGGGACACGATGTCCAGCGACTTCTGCGCCTGGGGCAGCAGTTCGCCCATTTGCGTGATCAGGAGCGTCGCTGCCACGTCCTCGTCGCGGGCGGTGATTTTCTCGGGCAGGTCGGACACGGCGTGAGTGGGCGCCCAAATCGGCTGCAAGTCGCCGGCGATGGCCTGTTGCACGAGATCCGAGGCGCGCAGGCGCTCTTCGTAGCGGGAGCCGCGCTGTTCGAGCAGATGCGCGTCGAGTTCCGCCCGCAAGCTCTCGTAATCCGCCGGCTCCCGGCTCATTGAACGCCAAGCTTGCAGCGGCATGGCGTGCGGGCTGTTCCAGTAACGGTCGAAACTGCGCCCCAGTTCCTCCGCCACCGGACCGAAGGCGAGCAAGTCCAGGTCCGCGAAGTTCACCCCCTCGTGGGCGTCGAAATATTCGTCGCCGACGTTGCGCCCGCCCACCACCCCGGCGATGCCGTCCACGGCCAGCATCTTGTTGTGCATGCGGTGGTTGAGCAGGCGCGGACTGAACATCATGTCCAGGAAGCGGGCCAGCCCGGGCAGCGGGCCGCGGGCGAACGCGTTGAACAAGCGGATTTCGAGGCCCGGATGCAGGTCGGCCGCGGCGATCAGATCGTCAATGCCCTGCGATCCCATGTCGTCGAGCAGCAGGCGCACGCGCACGCCGCGGTCGGCCGCCGCCAGCAGGCGCTGCATCAACAGCCTGCCCGTCACGTCGTCGTGGAAGATGTAGACCTGCAGATCAATGGCTTTCTCGGCGCGCTCCATCAACCCGATGCGCGCGGCGAAAGCGTCGAGGCCGTGGCGCAGGACCACCATGCCGGACGTGCCGGGATGCGCGGCGACGCGCGGCGCGACGAGCCGGCCGAGTTCCGTCTCGTCCGGCTGATTGAACGCCTGCGTGGCCGTCGGCGGCTCCGCCAGGCGCGGCTGCGAGCAGGCGAGCAGGACCAGGGTCGAACACAGGATCGCGACGCTCAGGAGCAGCGAGGGCGAGGTCGGGCGGACGCGCACTGCCGACAGCCTAGCCGCTCTCGCGCGTATCCTGCGGCTTCATGAACCTGCGCCGCCTCCTCCCCCTTCTGCTCAGTCTCGCCGCTTGCGCCACGCCTGCGCCGCCGCCGGAAACTGAGAGCGTCAAACCCGGCATCAACGAATCGTTCCTCGCCGCCGACCTCAAGGTGGACACTTACGTCGAACGCTTCGAGGGCGAGTCGCGTGAGATCGCGCGCGCCGCCGGCGCGATCGCCGCGGTCTGCGGAGTCGGGCCGGGCATGGAAGTCGCCGACGTCGGCGCCGGCACCGGGCTCTTCGAGCCGATCTTCAGCGCAGCTGCCGGAGCGACCGGCCGGGTCTACGCGGTGGATTTGTCGGACGGCTTCATCGCGCACCTCGGACAGCGGCGCGCCGCGGAGGGCTGGCAGAACGTCGAGGTGGTGCGCTGCACCGAGAAGAGCGTGGAGTTGCCGAAGAAGTCGGTGGACGTCGTCTTCATCTGCGATACCTATCACCATTTCGAGTACCCGCAGGCGACGTTGGCCTCGATCCGCAGCGCCCTGCGGCCCGGCGGCCTGCTGGTGGTGGTGGACTTCAAGCGCGAGGAGGGCATGACCAGCGAGTGGCTGCTGGGGCACGTGCGCGCGGGGAAGGAGGTCTTCCGGGCCGAGATCGAGGCCGCCGGCTTCGATTTCGTGGACGAGCCCGCGGTGGCCGGCTTGGAGGAGAACTACGTGCTGCGCTTTCGGCGCTGATTCTGCGCGAAATCGGGCTCAAGGCCGCTCCGCGGCGTCCGCCAAGGGGGATGGACTGCCATGATCCGATCCACTCTGCGCTTTCAAACCAGCCGATTCAATCACAGCAAGCTGCCAACCCGCAATGGCGCGCCGCTGCCATACGGCGAGGATCTGGCCGAGTGGATGCGCGCCCAGCTCCAAGCCACCGGCTGGCAACTTTCCGAGCCCGTCGCCCAAGGCGACTCCTGGTCCCTCCGCTGCAGCAATGCGCGGGGGGTTCATCTTTTCCGCATCCGCTGGCAGGGCACCAACGGCTGGCAGGTCGTGTTCGAGCGCTCGCGCAGTTTCCTGTCAGTCGTCCTCGGCCGCAGCGCCGAGGCTGAGGCGGATCTCGTGTCCGCCATTCAATCCTCCCTGTCGCGCGAGCCATCGATTCAGAACGTCCGCTGGCTGCGCACGATGCCCAGCGGCCGCGAATTCGCCGCGGTCGGCTAGAGATCCTGACGAGCGGATGGGGGTAGAGTCCCCCCGTCATGAGCCAGGATCGCGTGGTGGTCGCGCCGGGCATCGGCCTCGGCAGCGCCACGGCCATCGTCATCGCCAGCATGGTGGGCGCCGGGGTCTTCACGACCTCCGGCTTTCTGCTGGCGGATCTGGGCTCGCCGGCGTGGGTGCTCGCGGCTTGGGCGCTGGGCGGCGTGGTCGCGGCGTGCGGCGCCCTTTGTTACGGCGCCCTCGCGCGCGCGCTGCCGGGCTCGGGAGGGGAGTATCACTATTTGGCGCGAGCCGTGCATCCGGTCGCCGGCCTGCTGGCTGGCTGGGTGTCGCTGCTGGCCGGATTCGCCGCGCCGGCGGCGGCCGCGGCGCTGGGCTTGCAGGCCTATCTCACGCCTTGGATCGGACCGGCCGGCGCTTGGTCGGGCAGCGGCGCGATTCTGGCGGCCGGCTTGCTGCATGGCCTGCGCGTGGCGCCGGGCGTGTGGGCGCAGAATTTGGCAGTGGGCGCAAAACTGGCCATGTTGCTGGCCTTCCTTGGCCTGGCCTTGCGCGCCTTGGGCGTTGACGGCGCCTCCGCTGCTGCGGATCCCGCGGCGGCCGCCGCGCTGCCTGCTCCGTCCTGGCCCGCCTTCGCCGCCAGTCTGGTGTGGGTGAGTTTCTCCTACTCGGGCTGGAACGCCGCGACCTACGTCGGCGCCGAGATCCGCGCGCCGGCGCGCAATCTGCCGCGCGCGCTGCTGCTGGGCTGCGGCGTGGTGACCCTGCTCTATCTTTCCCTCAACGGCGTGATTCTCGCGGCGGCTCCGCCTGAGTTGCTGGCCGGCCGCGAGGACGTGGCTGCTGCCGCAGCGGAGGCGCTCGGCGGCGGCTGGTCTCTGACATTTCTGCGCGCTGCGGCCGCACTGGCTCTCTTCACTTCGGTGAGCGCGCTGCTGCAAGGCGGGCCGCGCGTCGCCGCGCGCATGGCCGAAGACGGTTATCTGCCGCGCCTGTTCGCGCTGCGCGGCAACGACGCAGCGCCGCGCGCGGCGGTGGTGCTGCAATGCGCGCTGGCGCTGGCCCTCGTCTGGTGGAGCAGCCTGCGGGATTTGCTCGGCGTCATCGGCTTCACCCTTGGCCTGTGCGTGGCCGCCACGGTGGCCGCGCTCATGCGCCTGCGCTGGCGCGAGGGCGCGGCCCAGGTGCCCGTTCCAGGCTGGCCCTTCACCCCGCTGATCGTCATCGCCGCGACGCTCGGCTCCTCCCTCTTTCTCGCCCTGCGCGAGCCGCGCCTCGCGCTCTGGGGCGCGGCCGCAATCGCCGCCGGACTGATATACGGAGTCGCACACCGTCGTACTGGTCTTTGATCCGAAAGTGTGCGGCACGATCGGTTCACTTTTTAGCACGATGGTGTGCGACTCCGTATTCTTCCTTCGGCGTCAGTTTCCGGACTGAGCCTTTCGGGAGGTTGCCGAGTTGCAGCGGGCCGATGGCAACGCGGATGAGGCGGAGGGTGTCGTAGCCCAGGGCGCCGAGCATGCGGCGAATCTGCCGGTTGCGGCCTTCGTCGAGCACGATCTCGAGCCAGCAGTTCTTCGCGCCGGCGCGCAGGACCTGGACTGCGAGCGCCGTCAGCGCCTCGCCGCCTTCGCGGATGCCGGCGCGCATGCGGTCCAGTTCGGCGGCACTCGGCAAGCCGGCCACCTGAACGTGATAAGTCTTCGGCACGTGGCGCGCCGGATCCGTCAGCGCGTCGGCCCAGCGCGTGTCGTTCGTGAAGAGCAGCAGTCCTTCGCTGGCCTGATCGAGCCGTCCGACCGGAGCCACCCACGGCAGGCCGGAATCCCGCAGCAGGCCGTAGACGGTGGGGCGGCCCTCCGGATCCTCGCGCGTGGTCAGAACGCCCCGCGGTTTGTTCATCATCAGATAGACCTTGCCTTCCGCGCGCGCCGGCGCGCCGTCCACGCGGATGCGACTGCGCGCCGGATCCACGCGCAGATCCGGATCGCGCGCGACGCGGCCGTCCACTTCCACGCGGCCTGCGGCAATCCACCGCGCGGCCTCGGTGCGGGAACAGAGGCCCAGCTTCGACAGCGCGCGCGCCAGACTCACGCGCGGCGGCGCGGCGGACGGCTTGCGGCGGGGCGGGCCAGTCATCGCGGATCTACGATGCCCATCATGACGAAGCCGGCGGCCGCCGACGAGGATCGCGCGCTGATCCTCCACGAGGACAAATTCCTCCTGGTCGCGAACAAACCAGCCGGGTTGCTTTCGGTGCCCACGCCGAACGCGACCGGCAAGACTTTGCTCGACCAGTTGCGCGGCCTCGGCCTCAGCCCGCTGGCCGTGCACCGCCTCGACCGCGAAACCTCCGGCGTGATCCTCTTCGCGCGCGATCCGGAAACGCGCGCCGCGCTCGAAGAGCTCTTCCGCCTGCGCAAGGTGCAGAAGACCTACTGGGCTCTGGTCAACGGCCGCCTGCGCGCCGGCTCCGGCCGCTACGACTTTCCCATCTTCGAGCAGGGCGGCGTCGCCCGCGTGGCCGTGAAGGGGCAGCCGGCGGAAACGCGTTGGCGCGTGCTCGCCGCCCATCCGGCCACCACCGAGGTCGAGGTTGATTTGCGCACCGGCCGCTACAACCAGATCCGCCTGCACTTCAGCCACGCCGGGCATCCGCTGGTGGGCGAGCGCAAGTACGCGCGCGGCAAGGAATCGGCTCTGCCGCTGCGCAGCCGCCGCGTGGCCCTGCACGCCTGGCGCCTGGCCTTCGCCCATCCGCGCAGCGGCAAGCGCCTGGAAATCGAGGCCCCGCTGCCCGCCGATCTCGAGGACTTGCGCGCGCGTGCGCGTTAGGATCGTAGTCCTCTGAGCATGGCCGACGCCGCCCGCCCATCCCTCCTCTTCTGGCCCTTCACCACGCTGATCAAGCTGCTGGGCCGCCTGCTGGCCGCGCTGCTCGGCCTGTTGCTGATGATCGCGGGCGTGGCCCTCACCATGACGGTGCTCGGAGCGCCGGTCGGCATTCCCATGTTCATCTTCGGCATGCTGCTGGCGATTCGCAGCATTTTCTAAATGCCGGAGCCGGCGGCCGCCCCGGCGGGCGCGAGCGAAGAAGTCCGGTACCGCAGCAAGGCGGTGGAAGGAGGGCGCAACGGCCGTTTGGCTTTGAAGATGATGCTGGTCGGCATGCCTTGCATGTTCCTGGCGCTGGTCCTGAGCGGGGGCAATCCGCTGGTCGGCACGTTGGGCTTGGTGCTGCCGATCTTCTGGATGGCCACGCGCCGCGTGCAGCAGCTGGAGTGCGGAGTGAGCGCCGCCGGCATTCGCGAAACCTGGCTCGGCGGCAAGGACGCCGTCCGCACGCGGCGCGAGCGGTTGCATCCCTGGTCCAGCGTCGAGTCGTGGATCATCGACGAGGACATGTTCCGCGACGTCGGCCGGCGGCGCTATGCCGAGATTCGATTCCACGGCGGCCACCGCATCCGCTTTCGCGCCGGCGACGGCGCGGATCCGGAGGAGCGCTTCGAGGAATTCGCCGCGGCCTTCCAGCGCTGCCTGCCGGCGCCGGCGGGCGCGGCTGCGCCGGGCGCGCCTGCCTCCGCGGCGTCCGCGGCAACGAGCCTGCCGCGCCAGCGCCGCAACTTCTACCAGCGCCCGATCGGCAAACTGGTGGCCATCACGTTGAGCCTGGCCAGCATCGGCCTCATCTACGCCGGCATCACGATGCCGGAATATTTTCCCGACACCGGCTGGTGGAAGATCGTGGTGATCCTGGTGCCCGGCTGCGCCTACATGCTGTGGCGCAGTTTTCTGCGCGATTGACCATCACCGCGCGGCCGGCAGCTTCAACAAGTGCCGCGCGCGTTCGACGAACTCGAGGACGGCGGCCGCCTCCTCGCCGCGGACTTCGGCCGGACTCTTCGAAGGGCCGCGGAAGTACAGCCGCTTCTGCGCGCCGGAGCCGCCGACCGTCCAGGTGGCGTGCACCCAGGCGCTGAGATTCGGGTCGCAGAGACGCTCCTGAGTCCAGAGGACGCCGACCTCGCTGTCCCAGGCGGCGGGGGCGAGGGCTTCCTGCTCCAGGCAGTCGAGCATCCAGGCCGTCAAGCGCGGGTCCGGCTCGTCGCGAAAAAACTCGAAGAGCTCCATGCTGCCGGCGTCGCGTCGCGGCGCGCTCAGCAGTGCCTCGAACAAGTCCGCGCGCTGGGCCGGCTGGAGCCGCTCGGCGAAGCCGGCTCGGGAGTCGCGCAGCTCGGAGGCGCCCTCCCAGCGCGTGAGCGGGTCGGCGGCGAGGCGCACGATCCAGTCCAATTCGGCCTGGCTGCGCTCGCGCTCGCGATCCAGCCGCTGCAAGGATAGATACTCGCGGATGCGCGTCTCGTAGACACGCAGCGCCTCGTCTGACAAAACTTTTGCTCCGTACTCCAGCGCGCAGGTGCGCCACTCGCCCTCCTCGAGTTTCAGGAACACGAGGGTGCGCCGGCCGGCGACGAAGCAGGCGTCGGTCGTGCACATCGTGTCCTCGCGGCGGTGCACCGCGATCCGCTCCTCCTCGATGTCGCCCTTGAGCTGCTTCTCCAGGCGCAGAACCGTCCGCAGTTCGCCGCCCTGGCCCTGGCTCGGATCCGGCACCGCCACGGCGATCAGGTCGGCCTCCCGGATCAGGGCGCGCAGCGGCGCCGGCTCGATGCCGTAGGCCGCGGGCTCGTGACCGTGGCCCGCGCCGGCCGCGATCAAGAGAGTGGCCAGCATGCGCCTCCAGTCTACTCCACGATCGCGTCCACCTCGAAGCGGCGGTCCGCCGGCGCGCCGCTGGGGGCGGGGAACTCGGCCAGGAAGGCCGGGAGGCACGCGCGCAGCACGGCCATCAAGTCCCCGCTTTCGCCGACTGTTGTCAAATTGCCGCGCCAGAGCTCGCGGCCCGCGGCGTCGCGGAACTGCAGTTCGAGGGCGTGGCGGAACAGCCGGAGCGTGTAACCGCCACCGGCCCAGGCCTGGGTATGCCAGGAGCCCGGATACTGCCAGGACGTCGGGTAGTGCCAACTGTGGTAGGGCCAGTAGGCGTCGTGCATCTCCACCTGGAGAGGAACATCCACGCTGCTCTCGTCGATCGTCAGACGCAGGAGCACCGCGAACTCGTCCGGCGCCGCGGCGGCCGCGGCCGCGCCGCGGAATTGCAGGCCGCGCGCCGTCAGTTCGGCGGCCAGCAACTGGGCCACCGCCTGGTCGCGCAAGGGATTGGGGCTGTCCGGGTCCGGTGTCAGAACGAAAGCCCGGAATGAGGCCAGTTCGGCGGGGTCTAGCCCGTAGCCTTGGAGGTTGGCCTGGACGTAAACTGGGGACGCACAGGACGTCATCGCCAAGCCGGCCATTCCCAGCATTGCTAGCACCGAACGCAGCATGAATCGATTCTACGTGATGGCCGAGGTCTGCGTGGAGAGCCTCGAGGACGCGCGCGCGGCCAAGGCGGGGGGCGCCGACCGCTTGGAACTCTGCCTCGAACTTGCCGGGGGCGGCCTGACGCCGCCCGCCGATCTCGTGACCGCGGTGAAGCAGGCCGTCGAATTGCCGCTGGTCGCCATGCTGCGGCCGCGCGCGGGCAGCTACGTCTACAACGCGCGCGAGCTGGAGGGCATGTGCGCGCGCGCCGCCGAATTGCGCGCGGCCGGAGCCGACGCCCTGGTGCTGGGCGCCCTGACCCGCGAAGGCTTGGTGGACCGGGTCGCGCTTGACAAGTTGACGGCCGCGGCGGCGCCCTTGCCGGTGGTCTTTCACCGCGCCTTCGACGCGCTGGCGGATCAGGACGCCGGCCTGGAATCCCTGATCGCCGCCGGCTGCGCCCGCGTGCTGACTTCCGGCGATCCGCTCGGCGTGGAGCACGGGATGCCGCGTCTCGCGCAGTTGGTGAAACGGGCGGCGGGACGCATCGAGATCATGCCCGGCGGCGGCGTGCGCGCCGCCAACGCAGCGCGTTTGCTGCGAGCCACGGGCGCCGCTGCGATTCACTTCAGCGCCAAGGAGCGCTACGGCCAGCCGACGCGCGCCTCCGACGTGCGCGCCATCGTCAGCGCGGTGCGCGAGGCCTGAGGTCTGAGGCGCGGATTCGCAGGCGCGGAACCGCCGCGCTCAATCCGGCGGCGGCGCGCGATGCTTGCGCCGCAGCTGCAGGAGGTCGCGCAGGAACCAGCCGAACACGAAGAGCGCGCCGGGGCCGCAGATGCCGATCGCCAGCCAAGTGACGAAGTTCATCGCGCTGCCGGCCTCCGGCCGATGCTGGCGGCGAGGAAGGCGAACGCCGAAGCCGGCAGCGCCGCCAGCAGCGCCCATTCGCGCGGCGCGCCCAACACGCGCCGCGTCTCTTCCTCCGGATCGTAGACGCCGACGGTCTCGAACAGCAGGAACAATCCCATCGCGCAGGCAAAGCCGGTCCAGGCCGCGGCGGTTCCGGCGCGCGGCCGGGCGAAGCGCGGCGCGAACAGCGCGACCGTCATCGGCACCATCACCGTGGAAATCAGCACGGTGGCCATGAAGATCCAGGCGTCGCGCAGGCGGTCGAAGCGCAGCGCGAGCAGCAGCGAAATCGCCAAAGTCACGGCCGCGGCGATGCGCGTCCAGTGCAGCAGCGCGCGGTCGGAGAGCGGCTTCTTGCGCAGCGGCTGCACTCCGTCGTAGACGAGATTGCCGGCGGCGATCAAGGTGTAGGAGTCCACCGTGCTCATGGCGCTGGCGAAGAGGCCGGCCACGAACAGGCCCAGCATGCCGGTGGGCAGCAACTCGGCGCAGACGTGCAGCAGGATGGAGGACGAGTCGAGCCCGGCGTCCAGCTGGCCCGTCATGACCATGTCGCGCCCGACCAGGCCGAGGAACACCATGATCCAGTCGTAGGCGGCCCAGATCACCAGGCCGATGAGCAGCGCGTTGCGCACCGCGCGAATGCCGACGCCGGCGAAGATCCGTTGATAGAAGGCCGGCTCGATCAGCGGGCTCAGGGCCACCAGGCCGTACACCAACAGGTCGGACACGTGCAGGTCGCCGCCGGGCCGGAGCAAGGACGGATCGAGCCTCTCTGACAATCCTTCCCAACCGCCGAGCGCGTGCAGAGCAAACGCGGCCGCGACACTGGCCGAGATGCACATGATCGCGAACTGCACCGTGTCCGTCAGCGCGTCGGCCAGCAGGCCGCCCATCAGGGTGTAAATCAGCGCGATGGCCGCGCCGCCGGCCGCGGCCAGCAGCGGATCCCAGCCGAACACGGCGTGGCCGATGAGCCCCATGCCCGCCACCGACAGGATCGGCGCGCTGTAGAAGAAGGAGGCGAAGGCCGCCGCGCGCCCGGCCGACGGCCCGTAGAAGTGCGCGACAGCCTCCGGCAACGTGCGCGCCGGAATCTTGCGGAGGCGCGGCGCCACCAGCAGCGCGCAGGCCGCATAGGCCAGATAAAAGGGCGCGGAATAAGCGAAAAAGGCGCTGATGCCCTCCTCGAAGGCCGTTTCGGAAGAGCCGAAAGTCACGTCCAGCCCGTAGTAGGTGCTGACCAGCGTGGCGACGAGGATCGGCGTCGTCAGGCCGCGCCCCGCCAGAAACCAATCCTCGAAGGCGTGAATGCGCCGCAGGGCGACGACCCCGATCGCCAGCATGCCGAGCATGTAGGCGACGAGAATCGCGCTGTCGATTCCGGTCCAGTGCTCGGCCATGCCCGATTCCGGCGGCATGGGTGGAGTTTAGAGATGCCGTCCTCTTTGTCCTATCATTGACGCCTCGTGCAAGAGGCTCCCGACCTGCAGCGTTTGAAGATCGACCGCACGGCGGCGCCGCGCGGGCGCGGCAGCCGCCTGCCGTGGATCCTGCTGCTGGCTGTGCTGGCCGGCGGCGGCTTCCTCGGCTGGCGCGCCGGCTGGTTCGCCGACGCGATGGGCGCCGTGATCGTCGAGCTGGGCCGCGTGCAGCGGGTCGGCGGCGCGCAGGCGCAGAGCGGCGTGGCCGCCAACGGCTACGTCGTGGCGCGCACGCAGGCCGCGCTGTCCACCGACATGCAGGGCCGGCTGGTCGAAATGCCGGTCGAGGAGGGCATGCGCGTGGCCAAAGGGCAACTGATCGCGCGGCTGGACACCACGCAATTGGAGGCGACACTGGAGCGCAGCCGCCAGAGCGTGCTGGTGAGCAGCGCCGAAGTTGCGCGCGCCGAGCAGGATTTGCTGCGCCTCCGCGCCGAAGCCGAGCGGGCCGCGTCCGCGCTGCGCCTGGCGGAACTGGACGTGGCGCGCATCCGCGTCCTGGTGACGCAAGGAGCCGAGCGCCAGGCGATTTTGGACGCCGCGGAATCGGCGCTGGGCGAGTGGGAGGCCGGAGTCCGCGCGGCCAAAGCTGCCGTCGGCAGCCAGGAGGCGGGCGTGGCTTCGGCCAAGGCTGCGGTAGCCGCGGCGCAGTCGGCGGTGAACGAAGTGGAAGTGATGATCGAGAAGAGCACGGTGCGCGCGCCCTTCGACGGCGTGATCACGCGCAAGAACGCCGAAGTCGGCGAAGTCGTGAGCGCCATCGGCGCCACCGGGCCGAACGCGCGCGGCGCGGTGGCCACGCTGGTGGATTTCGCCACGCTCGAGGTGCAGGTCGAGTTGGCTCAGGCCAGCCTGGGCGCCGCGCGTGCCGGCGCGCCTGTGCGCATCTATCTCGACGCCTATCCGGAAGACGCCTACGAGGGGCGCGTGCGCCAGATCTGGCCGACCGCGGACCGCCAGAAGGCGACAGTGGAACTGCGCGTCGAGTTTTTGGAGCGCGACGAGCGCATCTTGCCGGAGATGAGCGTCCGGGTCGTCTTCGTGCCCGAGGCCGGCGGCATCGAGCGTCCCGTCGAGGTGCTGGTGCCGGCGCGCGCGCTGGTGCGCGGCGCCGAGACCGCAGTGTTCCTGTTCGCGGGCGGGCGCGTCGAGCGCCGCGTGATCACGGTCGGCGAGGAGCGCGCCGACGGCATGGCCCGCGTCGAGAGCGGGCTCATCGGCAATGAGATGGTCGTGCTGGACCCGCCCGCGGGTTTGCAGGACGGCGACGGAGTCAAACGCAAGGAGGCCTGATGGCTGCCCAAATCGAATTCAAGAAAGTCAGCAAGATCTACGTGCGCGGCGGCGAAAAGCTGGTCGTGCTGGACGCCATGGATTTCTCGGTCGCCGCGGGCGAGTTCATCGCCTTGATGGGGCCGAGCGGCTCGGGCAAGTCCACGATTCTGAATCTGGCCGGCGGACTCGACGTGCCGGACCAGGGCGAGGTGCACGTGGCCGGCACGCGCGTGGACGCGCTGCGCGGCTCGGCGCTGGCGGCCTGGCGCTCGCGCCACGTCGGTTTCGTCTTCCAGTCCTTCAACCTGGTGCCCGTGCTCACGGCGCTCGAGAACGTGATGCTGCCGCTGAACCTGCAGCCGCTGTCGAAGGCGCAGCGGCGCCAGCAGGCGGAGTACGCGCTGGAGATCGTCGGACTGAAGGACCGCATGAACCACCTGCCGCGGCAGCTCTCCGGCGGCCAGGAGCAGCGCGTGGCGATCGCGCGCGCCCTCGCCAC
>CAYVPL010000065.1:0-11906 GCA_964453755.1 uncultured Planctomycetales bacterium | reverse complement strand
GTGGTGTTCTTCTACGCGGTGCTCGGCGGGATGAAGGGCATCACGTGGACGCAGGTGGCGCAGTACTGCGTGCTGATCTGCGCCTATCTGATCCCCGCCATCTTCCTGTCCATCATGATCGCCGGCACGCCGATCCCGCAGCTCGGCTTCGGCGGCGCCGGCCCCGACGGCGTGTCACTGCTGCAGCGCCTCGACGGCCTGCACCGCGAACTTGGATTCGCCTCCTATCTCGACGGCTCGAAGGGCCTGCTGGACGTGGCGTGCATCACCGCCGCTCTGATGCTCGGCACCGCCGGCCTGCCGCACGTGATCGTGCGCTTCTACACCGTGCCGCGCGTGCGCGACGCGCGCAAGAGCGTGGGCTGGGCGCTGATCTTCATCGCGCTGCTCTATCTCACGGCGCCGGCGGTGGCGTTGTTTGCGCGCACCAATCTTCTGGACACGGTCAACGGCCAGCCCTACGAGGCGATGCCCGACTGGTTCAAGCAGTGGGAGCAGACGCAGTTGCTGTCCTGGCAGGACCGCAACGGCGACGGGCTCATCCAGTACGTGGGAGCCGCCTCGGCCTCCGCCAACGAACTGACTGTCAACTCCGACATCATCGTGCTGGCGAATCCGGAGATCGCCGGCCTGCCGAACTGGGTGATCGCGCTGGTCGCGGCCGGTGCGCTGGCGGCGGCGCTCTCCACCGCTGCCGGCCTGCTGCTGGTCGTGAGTTCGACCATCAGCCACGATCTGCTCAAACGCACGTTCCTGCCGAAGATCACCGAGAAGGGCGAGCTGATCGCCGCGCGCTGCGCCGCCGCCGCCGCGGTGGTGGCCGCCGGCTGGCTGGGCATCCACCCGCCGGGCTTCGTCGCCGAGGTCGTGGCCTTCGCCTTCGGCCTCGCCGCGTCATCCTTCTTCCCCGCGCTGCTGCTCGGCATCTTCTCGCTGCGCATGAACGCCGCCGGCGCCATCAGCGGCATGGTTGCGGGCCTCGGCTTCACGAGCAGCTACATCTTCTGGTTCAAATTCCTGCACCCGGAATTGTCAAACCCAGCCCATTGGTGGTTCGGCATCTCCCCGGAAGGCATCGGCGCGCTCGGCGCCGCTCTCAACTTCGCCGTCGCGCTCCTGGTGTGCCGCCTCCGGCCGCCACCGTCAGCCGCCGTCCAGCGCCTGATTCAAGACATCCGCGTGCCTATACGGAGTCGCACACCGTAGTACGCATTTCGTGACCGATTGTGCCGCGCACTTTCGGTCCACGAATTCACACGATGGTGTGCGACTCCGTATTACGGTTTGACCAGAATCTGTACGGAGACGGACGAGACGTCGTAGCTGGCCGCGTTGGGGCCGGCGATGGCCGCCAGGTAGAGGGAGAGGCCGACGTATTGCGGCGGCAGCGGATTCACTTTCAGCGAGCCGGAAGCGTTGCCCTGGGCGTTGAGCACGCCCGAGGTGCCGCTGGTCGTGATGCCGCCCGGGTACGAGCCGGCCAGCGAAGCTTGCACGAATGCGTCGTTGGTCAGCGGAATGGCGAGGCCGTTGTGCATCGTCACGCCCGGGCCGCTCTTGCCCACCACGAGGCGGAAGGCATAGCCCGCCGCGCTGGCCGGGAAGTCATAGCGCAACTGCACCGTGGATTGCACCGAGGCCGTGAAGTAGTTGGGAATGCCCGCCAGGCACGGCAGGAAATTCCACACGCCGTCGGCGCCGGCCTCGAAGTTGCCGCCGGGCGTGGCGCGGCTTTCGCCCATCACGATCGCCGAACCCAGATCCTGCACCGGAGCACGGTAGATCGCCACCGACGCGCCCAGCCCGAAGCCCGCGTTGAGGCCCGGAATCTCCTTCATCAGCGAGCCGTCCATCCCGTTGAAGACGCGCACGCCGCCCGCGTCCACGAGGCCGGGCTGATCGAGCATCGGCATGCCCACCGCGAAGTCGGCGATGCCATCCGCATCCACGCTGGTGCCGCCGCCGCCGAGCAAGTTCGGCAGATACACGCCGATCTCCGGAATCGGCACGGTGTACATGATGTTGCCGTTGCGGCCGTTGTAGGCGCGCACCGAACTGTCGTGGCTGGAGTTGGTGTCGCGCGAAACCAGCACGTCGGCCCAGCCGTCGAGGTTGAGATCCCCGGCCATGTCCACGCACTTGCCGAGGAAGGCGTTGCGCGTGCCCGCATGATTGCGAATCGGCCCGAAGCCGTTGCCGCTGATCACGTAGACGTTGCCGCAGAAGATGTCCGTGCCGATCTTCTCGAAGGGCGCGCCCACCACGAGATCGTCGAAGCCGTCCGCGTCCACGTCCATGCCGCCAGCCACGCCGTAGCCGTAGCCGCTGTTGCTCACCGCGCCCGAGGCGCCGTGGATGAGCGCGCCGCTGAGGCCGTCGAGAACTTTCATCTGACCGGTGCCGCCCGCAGTGGGCGAGCCGACGATGAGATCGGCCAGGCCGTTGCCGTTCTGATCGGCTGCGCCGTCGATCGAGAAGCCGAATTGGCCGCCGGCCACGCCGCCCGGCAGATCCCACAACGTGCCGCCCGTGCCGCTGATCAGGCGCACGTGGCCCAAGTTGCCGTTCGCGGACGGCGTGCCCAGCGCCAGGTCGCCGCGCCCGTCGCCGTTCACGTCGCCGACGCCGGCCAGCACCTGCTCGCCGACGTTGCCGGTCGGCACGCTGAAGAGCAGCGCGTGCGTGGCGCCGTTGTAGGCCCACAGCGTGCTGCGCGAAGCCACGGCATAGTCCGGCTTGCCGTCCAGGTTGAGGTCACCGGCCGAAGCCACGGCGTTGCCGCGGTGGTCGTTGGCGAGCGAGCCGGTATGGATGACGGAGTTGCTCCAAACGCCGCCAACGGTCTGCGCCGGCGCGGCGGCCAGGAAAAGTGTGAAAAGAATGGGGTACATGGCGGGAGGGTGCGGAAGGTCAGGGGGGAAGCAGCCACGCTAGCACGAAATTCCCCGCCGCGAGGAGCGATTTCCTATGGTAAACTTGGGCGGAAATCCCATGTTCCTACCCCTCCTTTTGGCCTGCGCAGCGGCCCAGACCACGGTGACGCTGACCCCCGTGGACACGGACTCCATCTCGAGCGTCAGCAGCGAAGATTTCAGCGACAACACGCTGCGCGCCGCCTGGAGCAACTCCAGCCAAGGCTACGTGGACGGCCTGCTGAAGTTCGACCTGTCGGGCATTCCGAACGCCTCGGCGATCGAAGGCCTGACCCTGCGCCTCTACCACCAGGCCGGCGCCGGCAGCCCCTCCGGAGACCCAATTCTCGCGGTCTATCACTCGATCGTGGACAACTGGTCGAGCACGACCGACGACATCCATCCAGGCGTCAACCAGTTGATGACCGGCCAGATCACCGGCGTGCCCACCGCGGATCTCGTGCCGATGGACATCGTGCTGAACCCGTCCATCGTCAACTGGAGCTTGGACCTCCTGGACGATGACATGACGCTGATCGTGCGCGACATGGCGGGCCAGATCGGCCGCGTGTCGCTGGCCCACTTCTACGGCAAGGATCCGCTGGGCGCGCCGCCCGAGCTGATCGTGACCTACAGCAACAAGGTCGGCCTGATGGTGGTGAACCTGCGCCACAACGTGATCGCCATCTTCGAGGCCTACAACATCCTGCCCGGCGACTACGCCGGCATCATGCTGTCGCGCACCGGCTCCGGCCCCAGCAACATCAGCGTCGGCCCTTGCGGCACGATGAGCGTGGGCCTGTCGCCCCGCGTGTTCTTCCTGGGCAACGCGCAGGCGAATGGCGGCGGCACGGCCGTCATCACCTTCCCGATTCCGGCTGGCGCCACGGGCACGACCGTGTGGATCCAGGCCGTGGACTTCGGCCGCTGCCGGCTGAGCAAGGTGTTCAACGGCGTGGTGCTCTAGCAGGCGCACGTTTGCGTGATAGGGTGGGGGCGCCATGATCCTCACCCTCACCCTCGCCCTTGGACTCGCCCAGCAGTCGGTCACGCTGACGGCGACCGACAGCAAGTGCATCGCCAGCGCCTCGGGCGACAACTGGAACGACAACCGCCTCCGCGCCTATTGGAGCAGCCCCGCTCAGGGCTTCGTGGACGGTCTCGCGAAGTTCGATCTGTCGTCCATCCCGGACGGCGCCACCTTCACCGCGATGACCCTGCGGGTCTACCACGAGGCGGGCTTCGGCAATCCCTATGACAATCCCGAGGTCGTCGTGTACCGGTCCTCCGGAGACGGCTGGTCGCGCAGTCAGACCGACGCACACCCCGGCATCAACGAGGTATTGACCCAGCCTCAGACCGGGTTTCCTTCCAACGACCTGGTGCCGGTGGATTTCGTTCTGAACGTGAACACGGCCAATTGGGCGCAGGATCTCGCCGACAACGTGCTCACGCTGGCCATGCGCAACGTCGCCGGCGGTTCTGGGGGACACTATTCCTACGTCTACTTCTACGGCAGCGACGGCCTTCCGGCTCCGCCTGAGTTGATGGTGACTTACACCGACGGCCCGGTGCTGACGGTGACGAACCTCGTCGCCGGCCAACTGGCCAGTTTCACCGTCACGTACGCGACGCCGGCCGGACATGCGGGCATCGTGCTGTCCCGCGCGGGCGCCGGACCGACCCTGATCAACGCCGGACCGTGCGGTCCGACGAGCTTCGCGGTGAGCGCGCCGATTACCGTGCTGGGCATCGTTCAGGTCAACGGCGTCGGCGTGGCCACGGTCAACGTGAACGTGCCGGCGGGCGCGGCCGGGCGCAGCGTGTGGAGCCAAGGCCTGGACATCGCGTCCTGCGAGCTGACCAACGCCTTCGCCGGCGTGATCGGCTAGCGTCTCAGCCGATCTCGACGGTCTGGCCGCGGACGGGCTGCAGAACGCGCGCGCCGTGCTGCGACTCCAGCGCCGCGGCCAGCGACGCGCGCTGCCGCTCTTCGCCGTGCACCAGCGCCACCTGCGCGGGCTTGCCGCGGATGGCCGCGTACCAGGCCAGCAAGCCGCTGCGCCCGGCGTGCGCGCTGAAGCCGCCAAGAGTGTGCAGGCGGGCGCGCACCGCAATCTGATCGCCCATGATGCGCACTTCGCGGGCGCCGTCCACGATCTGGCGGCCGAGCGAGCCGTGCGCCTGATAACCGGCGATCACCAGCTGCGTCTCGTCCTTCCACAAGTGATGCTTCAAATGGTGAAGGATTCTTCCGGCATCGCACATGCCGCTGGCGGCGAGGATGGTGGTGTTGCGCGCATCGTTGAGCTGGATGGAATCCTGCACGGAGCGCGTGAAACTGACGTCCCGCGGGCGGATGGATTCTTCGACCACCGGCCGGTAAAGATCGGTGACGTCGATGCCCATCGGCGAATCGAGGACCACCGGGCGCGGCTTGACGCGGCCTTCGCGCTCGAGCTTGGCGATGGCCCACAGGATCATCTGCGCGCGGCCGACGGCGAAGACCGGCACCAGCAGGTTGCCGCCGGAGGCGTCCGCGGCGCGCATGGCCTGCGCCAATTCCTCCAGCGTGTCCGCCATGGACTTGTGGTCGCGGTCCCCGTAGGTGGATTCGAGCAGCAGGAAGTCGGCGGCCTCCGGCGGCTGCGGATCCGGCAGCAGCGGATCCGGCGTCGGGCCGACGTCGCCCGAGAAGACGACGCGCTTGACGCCGCCGGACTCGTATGACAATTCCAGCTCGATGCTGGCCGCGCCCAGGATGTGTCCGGCGCGCCAGTAGCGGGCGCGCACTCCGGTGATCACGCGGAACCACTCGTCGAAGCCGTGCGTCGAGTAGAGCTGCAGAGCGTGGCCGGCGTCGGCCTCGGTGTACAACGGCTGCACCGGCGCGTCGCCGCGCCGCTTGCGGTACTTGCTGCGCCGCTCGGCGTCCGTCTCCTGGATGCGCGCGGAATCCGGCAGCATCACCTCCGACAATTTGCGCGTGCCCTCGGTGGCGTGGATGCGGCCGCGGTAGCCGTCGGCGGCCAGCTTCGGCAGCAGGCCGGTGTGGTCAATGTGCGCGTGCGTCAGCACCACGGCGTGGACGTCGGCGCCGCGGAAGGGGAGGTCGGCGAAGTTGCGGTCCCGCGCCTCCCGATTGCCCTGGAACATGCCGCAGTCCACGACGATGCGCGCCCCGGCGTGCTCGACGAGGTAGCAGGATCCGGTGACCTCGCCCGCGGCGCCGTGAAAGGTGATGCTGGCCATGGATGCCGCGGCTGCGGCTTCAATCGGCTGAGGAGATGAGCCGGGCGAATCCGGCGAGGTCGAAGCGCGCTCCCAGGACCATCTCAGGCCCCTGCACGCCGCCGTAATAACTGAGACGCAGCGACGAACCGTCGCCCATCAACTGGCTGATTTCCTGCAGATCGTCGTCCGTCGCGCCCACCGCCTTCGCCAGGCTCCCGACGAAACGGAACAGCGGCGCCATGTCCACGGAGGCGAACGTGAAAGGATTTGCGCCCTCGAGCGGGGCCAGGGCCTTCATCAATTCGGGATCGGGCTTGCCCCCCGCGGTCAGGCGCCGCGCCATTTCCGCGCGCCAAGCCGGATCGCCGCCGGCCAGCACCGCCACTTCGCCAGTGCCGGGCATCAGCGCGATTTGCATGCCGCCCTGGCCGAGGAGCAGCGCGCTCAACTCGTCGAACTGATCCGGGTCCAGGAAGTTGTCCGTGCCGGCTGCGGCGGCCAAACTTTGGATCCGGGGAAAATCCATGGTCTGAGTCCAGGAGATGCTCGGGCGGCCTGCAATCTCGCTGCGCGTCTCGGGGCCGGCGACGAGACCGACCGCCGTGAGTTCCGGCCCGCGCAGCAACGCCGCGGCGCGCTCGGCCACTCCGGCCGGATCCGCGGCTTGCACGGTGACGGCGATTCTCACTCCATCCGGCCCGAAGCCGTAGGAGCCGGCCATGTCGCGGCCGAGCATCGGCAGAATCTCCTTCATGCTGCCGAGGTAGGCGCCGAACGCGGAGACGACCTCCGGCGGAATTCCAGCCTGCTGATTCAAGCCTTCCAGCATGCCGTCGTAGATACCCGTGAACTGCTGGAACTGACCGGCCAATTCGTAGGACAGCAGGAACTGCATGGCGGAGTCCGGGTCGATCTTGCCGGCGAGCGCCGCGAAATCGATCCGCTCCGGCCGCGCGATCAATGCCAACGGGCTGCCCTCGCGATTCAGGAGCCGCAATTCGAAAGTCACGTCGGGCTCCTGCACGTCGAGCGCAACCTCCAGCCGCTCCGCCGAATCCAGCCCGTCCCGAATCCATTTCAGATACCAGTTCATCAACTCGGCCGGATCGCCCATCGGCATGGGATCCTCCTCCATGGCCTCCTGCATGAGCGGCATGAACTGCTCGAGGCCCATGTCAATGAAGGGCCGGAAGGCCGTGATCAGAGCGCCCAAGTCGGCGCGCATGCTGAACATGCCGGGCGGAAAATCCGTCAGCAGCGGCGAAGCGGCGCCGCTGGCGCTGGCCGCCGCATCGCCCATGCTGATGGCCACGTAACTGCCGCTGGTGCGCGTGCTGACGCCCTCCTCCGAGCGCGCGAGCTGCTCCATCAGTTGCTGCGGATCCTTCACGGGCACGATGAGCGTCAGCGTCGGCTCGAAGGCTGAATCGCCGAGGCTCATGCTCAGGCCGATGGGCTGGTGCAACAGAATGGAGCCGGCGTAGGACTCGTAGCCGATCGGCTCCAGCAGGGTGGTTAGCAACTCGCGCGCATTCACCGGCTCTTCGTCCAGCGCGGCGCTGGCGCGAAAGGACTCGGCTTCCTCCGCGACTTCGGCGATGGATCGAATCTGCACCAGCAGCGTCGCGTCCGCGGGCACGAGCTCGGCGAAATCCTCGGGCAAGCCGACGGCGGCGGGCTCGGGCGAGCAGGCAAGGGCCAATATCGAGAGCGCACTGGCGACGGTTTTCATGGGGCCTCCCGGGGCTTCCTGCGCAGTCTAGCCAACCTGCGCGAGCCTTCGCGCAGGGCTAAAATCAAGTCAGGAAAGGAGCGAGTGAAGACCATCGACTTCGAGGAGCAATTCGGCGTCAACGCCGGCTACGTGGAGGCCCTGTTCGAGCAGTGGCAGGGTGATCCGGCCTCGGTGGACGCCGAATGGTCGGAGATCTTCGCCCACTTGGCGGGCGGCGCAGTCGCGCCAGTCCCGACCCCGAGCCCGGCCGCGCCCGCCGCCCCGACTTCGACAACGTCGGCCGCCGCGCCCACGGCCGCGGCGCCCACGGCCGCGGCGCCTGACCGCGAGTACCAGCCGCTGCGCGGGGTTGCCGCCCGCATCGCCGCCAACATGACCGCCAGCCTGGAGGTGCCCACCGCCACTTCGGTGCGCACCATGCCGGTGAAGGTGCTGGACGAAAACCGGCGCGTCATCAACGCGCACATGCGCGATCGCGCGCTCGGCAAGACCTCCTACACCCACTTCATCGCGTGGGCGATGGTGCGCGCGGTGGCCGAAACGCCGAACGTGCAGTCCTACTACGAGGACCGCGAGGGCAAGGCCTTCAAGGTGATTCCGCGGCGCGTCAACATCGGCCTGGCCGTGGACGTGGAAGGCCGCGACGGCGCGCGTTCTCTGGTGGTGCCCAACGTCAAAGGCGCCGAGGCGATGGACTTCTACGCCTTCTACGCCGCCTATCAGGACCGCATCGAGCGCGCGCGCAAGGGGACGCTGACGGCGGAGGATTTCGCCGGCACCACCTTCTCTTTGACGAATCCGGGCGGCCTGGGCACCGAAGCCTCGGTGCCGCGCCTGATGAAGGGGCAGGGCCTCATCCTCGCCACCGGCGCGATCGGCGTGCCGGTGCACGTGCGCGGCATGAGCCCGTCCGCGCTGGCCGAACTGGCGATCGGCCCGGTCATGACCGTCACCAGCACCTACGACCACCGCACGGTGCAGGGCGCGGAATCGGCGCGGCTGCTGCAGCGCGTGGAGGCGCTGCTCGACGGCGCCGACGGCTTCTGGGAAGAGATTTTCCGCACCCTGCGCGTGCCCTGGCGGCCGGCGCGCGGCACGCAGGACGGCGCCGCCGCGGCCGCCACCAACGTCGCCGACAAGCAGGCGCGCGTCTGGCAGCTGATCAGCGCCTATCGCACGCGCGGTTGTCAACTGGCGGACCTCGATCCGCTGGAATACAAGCCCGACCTGCTGCCCTCGCTGGATCCGGCCTGGTACGGATTCACGATCTGGGATCTGGACCGCGAGTTTCTCACCGACGGCATGTGCGGCAAGTCCGTCATGACCTTGCGCGAGATTCTCGACGTGCTGCGCGAGTCCTACTGCCGGCGCTGGACCATGGAGTCCATGCACGTCGTGGACCAGGAGCGCAAGTACTGGCTCGGCGCGCGCGTCGAGCCGCGCCGCAACGAGGCCGTCTTCGATCTCGAGCACAGAAAGCGCATCCTCTCGCGCCTGGTGCAGGCCGAGAACTTCGAGCTGTTCATGCAGACGCGCTATCCGGGCACCAAGCGCTTCTCGCTCGAGGGCTCCGACATGATGCTGCCGGCGCTGGCCGAGATGCTGGACCGGCTGGCGGCCAACGGCGTGGCGCGCGTGGTCATCGGCATGGCGCACCGCGGCCGGCTGACGTTGATGGGCACCATTCTCGGCCGTCCTTACGAGCGCATCTTCAGCGAATTCGAGGGCAACGCGCAGCCCGAGATGCCGGGCGGCAGCGGCGACGTCAAATATCACGTCGGCCAGCGCGGCGACTACGTGACGCCCGCGGGGCAGAAGCTCGAAGTGATCCTCACCGCCAATCCCAGCCACCTGGAGGCGGTGGATCCGGTGGTGTGCGGCATGGTGCGCGCCTTCCAGGATCGCGAGGGCGACGCGGAGCGGCGCAGGACCATCGGCATCCTCGTGCACGGCGACGCCGCCTTCACCGGGCAGGGCGTCGTGGCCGAAACCTTCCAGATGAGCGATCTGGCCGGTTACCGCACCGGCGGCACGATCCACCTGATCGTCAACAATCAAATCGGCTTCACCGCGGGGCCGGACGATTGTTACAGCAGCTACTACTGCACCGACATCGCGAAGATGGTGCAGGCGCCGGTGCTGCACGCCAACGGGGACTTCCCGGAAGCCGTGCTGCGCGCCATGCACGTGGCGGTGGATTATCACCAGCAGTTCCAGGCCGACGTGGTGGTGGATCTGATCGGCTATCGGCGGCGCGGGCACAACGAAGGCGACGAGCCGGCCTACACGCAGCCGCTGCTCTATCAGAAGATCGCGAAGCACCCGAGCGTGCGCCACAACTACATCGAGCTGCTGGCGCGGCGCGGCGACATGACGCGCGAAGAGTCCGAGCACGTCGCGCTCGAGTACGACGAAAAGTTGCGCTTGGCGCTCGAGGGCTGGCGCGCGCGCGGCGGCGGCAAGGTGCTGACCGAGGCCGACGTGCAACCCCAGGTCTTCGAGCGCGACGACAGCGCCGCCGACTGGGCCGAGGAGGATTCTCCCGCCACCGGCTTGCCGGCGGATGCACTGATTGACATCGTGGACCGCACCAACGCGATGCCCGACGGCTTCGTCGTGCACCCGAACCTCCTGCGCCAGTTGAAGCGGCGCGAAGAGATGGCGCGCGGCGCCAAGGACGTGGATTGGGGCTGCGCCGAGGCGCTGGCCTTCGGCGGGCTGGTCCTGGACGGCGTCAGCGTCCGCCTCGCCGGCCAGGACAGCCAGCGCGGTACCTTCAGCCATCGCCACGCGGTGATTCGCGATCAGAAGACCGGCAACGGCCACGTGCCGCTGGCCGGACTGAATCAGGCGGCGCGCGTGGAGTTCCACTCTTCGTTGTTGTCAGAAGAGGCGGCCGTCGGCTTCGAGTACGGCTACACGCAGGCCGCCGAGCGCTGCTTCGTCGCCTGGGAGGCGCAGTTCGGCGACTTCGTCAACGGCGCGCAGATTCCGATCGATCAGTTCCTGGCGGCCGGCGAATCCAAGTGGGGGCAGAAGAGCGGCCTCGTGATGCTGCTGCCCCACGGCTATGACGGCCAGGGGCCCGAGCACTCGAGCGCGCGCATCGAGCGCTGGCTGCAGCTCTGCGCCGAGGGCAATCTGGTGCTCGCCAACTGCTCGACGTCGGCGCAGTACTTCCACCTGCTGCGCCGCCACGCCGCGCGCGGCCTGCGGCGGCCGATGATCGTGTTCACGCCGAAGTCCCTGCTGCGCGATCCGCGCGCCATGAGCCCGATCGCCGAATTCAGCGCCGGGCGCTTCCTCGAAGTGATGGGCGAGCCGGGCGCGAAGCCGGCCAAGGTCAAGCGCGTGGTGATCGCCAGCGGCAAGCTGGCGCACGAACTGCGCAGCGCCCGCGACTCCGCCAAGCGCGAGGACGTCGCGCTGCTGCGCCTCGAGCAGCTCTATCCCTTCCCGCGGCGCGCGCTGCTGGCCGAGATCGGCAACTTCCCGCGCGCCGAACTGATCTGGGCGCAGGAAGAGCCGCGCAACATGGGCGCCTGGAGCTTCGTGCAGGCGCGCTTCCTCGAAATGGGCCGCCCGCTGGCCTACGCAGGAAGACCGGCGGCCGCCAGCCCGGCCACGGGAACGCACTCGCGGCATTTGGAGGAGCAGGCCGGCGTGGTGTTCCGCGCGCTGGGCCCCGCCGCGGGATAGACTTGAGGAATCCAGCCGGGGGCTGAAAAGAGTTGAATCGCGGTTTCATCATTCCGATCGGCGGCGCGGAGGAAAAGCTCCGCGACCCCGCCATCCTGCGCCGCTTCACCAAGGTGGCGGGGGGCAAGCACGCGCGCATCGCCGTGATCCCGACGGCTTCGCAGTTGCGCGAGACCGGGCGCAATTACGTGCGCCTCTTCGAAGAGGAGTTGGGCGTGCACGAGGCGCGCAGCCTCGGCTACGAGCAGCGCTCCGACGCGGCGAACGACGACTGGTACCGCTTCCTCGGCAAGGCAAACGGAGTCTTCTTCACCGGCGGCAATCAG
>CAYVPL010000064.1:0-11930 GCA_964453755.1 uncultured Planctomycetales bacterium | reverse complement strand
CTGGCGGCCATGTTCACGGCGGTGGTGGCGGTGCTGGCGCTCAAAGTCAGCTGGGCTGAACTCGAAAAGGGCATCGTGCACGCCATCCAGTCGGCGATGATCCCGATCCTGATCTTGATGGCGATCGGCATCGTGATCGCCGCCTGGATGCAGTCGGGCGTCGTGCCGCTCCTGATCGTCTACGGCCTCGATCTCATCTCGCCTTCAGTGTTCCTGCTCACGACCTGCGCCGTCTGCGGCGTCGTTTCGCTGGCCACCGGCTCCTCGTGGACCACGGCCGGCACCGTCGGCGTCGCGCTGATCGGCGCCGGCACCACCCTCGGCCTGGACGTCGCGATGGTCGCCGGCGCGGTCGTTTCCGGCGCTTACTTCGGCGACAAGATGTCGCCGCTCTCGGACACCACCAACCTGGCGCCGGCGATGGCGGGTGCCACTCTGGTCGAGCACATCCGCCACATGGTCTGGACCGTGACTCCGGCCATCGTGCTCGCGCTCATCGGCTACGCCATTCTCGGTCTCCGGGCCAACAGCGAGACGGCGTCGCTGGAGCAAGTCAACGAAGTCATCGCGGCGCTCGAATCCGGCTTCCATCTCGGACCCTGGCTGCTGATCCCGCCCGCGCTCACGCTCGGCCTCGTCATGTTCCGCTTCCCGGCCGTCCCCGCGCTGCTGTTCGGCGCGCTCTCCGCGGTGATCGTGGATTCGATCGCCAGCCTGGCGGGCGGCCGGGATCTGGCCATGGCCGCCTACTTTCAGAACGCGCTGGCCGGCTTCACCTCGAGCACCGGCCACGAAGTGGTGGACGAACTGCTCTCGCGCGGCGGCATGGACGGCATGATGGGCACCGTCGCGCTCGTGCTCTGCGCCATGGCCTTCGGCGGCATCATGACCGCCTCGCGCATGCTCGAATCCTTGACGACCGGCCTGCTGCGCCTGGTGCGCGGCACCGGTTCGCTCATCGCCACCACGCTGGTCACCTGCCTCGGCGTGAACATCCTGACCGCCGACCAGTACATGGCCATCGTGCTCCCGGGCCGCATGTACAAGGTCGCGTACCTGAAGCGCGGCCTGCACCCGAAGAATCTCTCGCGCGCCCTCGAGGACAGCGGCACGGTGACTTCGCCCCTGATCCCTTGGAACACCTGCGGCGCGCAGATGGCGATGGTCCTGGGCGTGAGCGCCACCCTCTACTGGAAGTTCGCCTTCCTCAACCTGCTCTGCCCGCTGGTCTCCCTCGTCTACGGCTTCACCGGCTTCACGATCACCAAGATCAGCCCGGAAGAAGCCGCCGAGCGCCTGAAAACCGCCTGAGCCGGGGCGCCCGCCCCGCCGCGCGGGTGTAGGCTGGGCGGCGGAGGAACCCCCATGATTCACCTCGCTCTCACCGCGGCGCTTCTTTCCGCCGCTCCCGCCACCTTCGCGCAAGAAGCCCCCACGCAGGCGGACTTCAAAGCGCGCTACGAAGAAAAGCTCGCCAAGCCCTTCATCAAGGCTGGCGGCTGGATCACCGACTACGACCTCGCGCGCGAGCGCGCCGCGAAGGAGAAGAAGTTTCTCTTCGTCTACTTCACGCGCTCCTACGCCAAATGAGGCCCCTGTGACGCTCTGGAGAGTGGTGCACTCTCCAAACCCGAGTTTCCGGCCTTCGCCTCGAAAGTCATCCCGTACCTTCACGTCACGACCCGCATCGAGGGCCACCCCCACGACGGGCTGCTGAAGGAGAAGGGCTTCGGCGGCTTCCCCTCGCTCTGCTTCATGGATGCGTCGGGCAACGTGATCGCCAAGCAAGGCGATCGCTCGGTGGCCGGCTTCGAGAAGACTCTCGGTCTGCTGACCGACGTGGCCAAACTGCGCGCCGAGATCGACGGCGGCCGCAAAGATCTGGGTCTCAAACTGCTCGTCGCCGAATGGCGGCTCGGCGGCATGGATCTGGACGCGACGAAGAAGCGCGCCGAGGCGCTGCCGAAGCTCGGCGCCAAGGAGCAAGAAGAGTTGGATCAGTTGCTCTTCGACGCCGAAATCCTGGCCGTCGCGGGCAGCACCGGCGACGCGGAGAAGTTCGAGGCCGCCGCCGCGCACTTCAAGAAGGTGCTCGCGGATGGCAAGCGCATGCCCTCGGAGTGGGCCGAACGCCCCTTCTGGTCGCTGCTGCTTCGCAAAGCGGACATGGAGCCGCCGGATCCTGAGCTCTACGCGCAGGCCGTGGCGGCGATGAAGCGCATTCACGGCAAGAATCCGGACATGGCGGCCTATCTGGAGAAGATCCAGGCCCGCCTGGCCGAGCTGCAGAAGCAGCCCGGAACCTGATCGCCCGTGCTCGCGGCCCTGCTGCTCGGATTCATCGCGGCGCAGCAGGGCCCGCGGGCCGGCGATTGGCTGCTCGCGCCGCGCGCAACCTGGCCTGCTGCTGTGCGCACGGCGGATGAAGGCCGCACGCTGATCCTGGAGAACGGGCTCGCGCGCCGCGCGTGGCGCATCGGCGCGGGCGCCTGCATCAACTACTCCTTGCAGCGCACGAGCGGGGGCCGCGCGCCCGGCGATCCGGCGCCTGCCGACCTGGAGTTGCTGCGCGCGCCGCGCCCCGAAGCCCTGCTGGTGATCGGCGGGCAGGAAATTCCGGTGGGCGGCCTCGCCGGCCAGCCGGATCATGCCTTCACCCTTCAGGAGTGGTTGGCCAATCCGGAGGCTCCGACCGGCGCGTTGCAGTTCACGGGCTGGGAGGCGGGCCGGCCGGCGGCGCGCCTGGATTGGCCGCGCGGGCGTTCCGCGGCGGCCGACGCGCCGTGGCCGCCGCCGGGTGCCGCGCTGCGCCTCGATTTCGCCGGCGCCGGCCTGCGCGTGGCGGTGCACTACGAACTCTACGACGGCATTCCGCTGTTCCAAAAGTGGGTCGAGGTGACGAACGACTCCGGCGCGTCCGTCGAGCTGGATCGCATCGCCAGCGAAATCCTGGCGGTGGTCGAGAACGGCAATCACGTCGAGGTGCGCGACCACGGGCTGCCGATTCCGGACACGCTGCACGTCGAGACCGACTACGCGATGGGCGGCTTCAACCCGCTCGAGGCCATGCGCCATTCGGTGCACTGGACGACGGATCCGCAGTTCGAGACGCAGGTCAACTACCTGCGGCGCGAGCCCTGCCTGCTGCGCGTCGAGCCCACGCGCGGTCCGGACCAGATCATTCCGCCCGGCGGGCGCTTCACTTCCATCCGGGCCTTCGAACTGCTGCACGACGGCGGCGATCGCGAGCGGCGCGCGCTGGCGCAGCGCCGCATCTATCGCACGGTCTGCCCCTGGGTGACCGAAAATCCGCTGATCCTGCACGTGGCCAGCGTGGACGACGCCGTCCTGCGCCGCGCCGTGGACCAGGCGGCAGAGGTCGGATTCGAGATGATCCTGCTCTCCTTCGGCAGCGGCTTCGACATGGAGGACGAGCGGCCGGAGACGCTGGCGAAGTGGCGCGCCTTGGCCGAGTACGCGGCCGCGCGCGGCATCGGCGTCGGCGGCTACTCGCTGCTCTCCTCGCGCAGCGTCGGCGGCGGCAACGACGTGGTGCCGCCGCCCGGCGAATCCGTGATCTTCGGCGCCGCGCCGGCTCTGACTTCCGAGTGGGGCCGCGACTACTTCCGCAAACTGCGGCAGTTTTTCGCGGTGACCGGATTCACCGCATTCGAGCACGACGGCTCCTATCCCGGCGACTTCGACGTCACGCCGCGCCCGCCGCTGCAGCGCGGCCTCGACGATTCGCAGTGGGCGCAGTGGCGGGAAATCACGGCCCTCTACGCGGAACTGCGCGCGCGCGGCGTGTACCTGCGCGTGCCCGATTACTATTACTTCAACGGCGCTAACGAGTGCGGCATGGGCTACCGCGAAACGAATTGGAGCCTGCCGCGGGCGCTGCAGGTCATCCACGCGCGCCAGAACATCTTTGACGGCACTTGGGAGAAGACGCCGACCATGGGCTGGATGTTCGTGCCGCTGACCGAGTACCAGGGCGGCGGCGCCGCTGCGACGATCGAGCCGCTCGATACGCACCTCGCGCACTACGAGCAGATGCTCGCGGCCAATCTCGGCGCCGGCGTGCAGGCCTGCTACCGCGGCACGCGGCTCTACGACACGCCGCGCGTGCGCGACGCGGTGAAAAATTGGGTGGACTGGTACAAGGCCTGGCGTCCGCTCCTGGAAGCCGACGTGGTGCACGGCCGCCGCGCCGACGGCCGCGACGTGGACTGGCTGCTGCACGTGGATCCGCGGCAGGATCCGCCGGCGCTGTTGTCAGTCTGGAACCCGCTGCACGAGGAAGTGACGCGCACCCTGAAGGTGAACCTCTACTACGCGGGACTCGCCACCGCGGCCGAAGTCTGGGCGCGCAGCGCCGCCGGCATCGGCGAACTCGAAGAAGCCGCGCGCATCGCGGTGGATGCGCACGGCTTGGCGGAAATCACGCTGACGATTCCCGCCCAGGGTTTCGCCTGGGCGGTCATCCAGCGCCAGCCTTAGAATTCCTGCGCCGGGTCGCGGGGCTTCTCGGCCAGTTTCGCCGCGGCGTCCGCCGGAACCTCCACGACGGTCGCGCCGACCGCGCTGACACGCAGTTCGACGTGGCGCTTGCGCTCGAAGGAGGTCTCGCCGAAGGTGCCCTTGGTCAAAATGTCAAAGACCAGGACTTCCAGGTTGCCGTCGGCGGAGATCACGCAGCGGAAGGTGCCGCTGGAGGTGGAGGAGGGAGCGCCGCCTTGGGCTCCCCCCGCGGCTCCGCCCTGCGCTCCGCCCGCGCCTCCGCCTTGCGCGCCACCCTGAGCGCCGCCGCGCCCGCCGCGGCCCATGCGGCGGCCAAAGCTGGCCGCGCCGTCGGGAGTGAGGCTGCCAGTGATGACGGTCTTGGCGCCGTCCTTGGTGGCGGCGGCCATCGCAATCTTGGCGTCCAAGCCGGCGACCATCTCGTGCGCCATCTGCGTGGTGGCCATGCTCATGCGCAGACGCATGGCGCGCGCAGCTTCCGGATCCAGCTCCGCGTTGCCGCCGCCGCCGCCCTGACCGCGCCCGCGCGCGTAGCGCTCCCAGGCGCCTTCCGCCGTGCGGTAGACGAGGGCTTCACCCTCGCGCCAAGCCTCCAGCTTGTCCTGCACGAAGCGCGTCGGCTTGCCCTTCTGCACTTGGGCGGTGAAGACGACGGGCGTCGGCGCGGGCGGAGGCGGCGGCGTCCCTTCGCCGCTCGTGGGCGCAGCCGCAGGGGGCGGTCCGCCGCCTTCCTCGAGGGTGGTCTGCTGGACGGTGTAACTGACGGCCTCCGCCAACTTGGCGCAGGCGGTGCGAATGGACATGACCTCGGGGCTGGCCGGGGGCGCCGTCGGAACGGCAGCCGGCGCGGGATCTTGCAGGAGGAGGAGGGCGAGTGTGAGCATGGCGCAACCATCCTAGACTCTCATCCGCACCATGCGCGCCCTGATTTGGCCGTGCCTCTGGCTGACCGCCTGCGCTGCGCCGCTGCCGCCGCGCGCGCCTTTGACACTGCCGCCGCTGCCCCAGGAGCGGCACGGGCATCGCGCCGAGCTCCTGCCTGACGGCCGGATTCTCGTCTTCGGAGGCTTCGATCACGCGGACGCGACGGCGGAGCGCGGCGGGCGCGCGAGCTGGATCTTCGACCCGGCGCAAGGCGCGTGGAGCCGAACCGGCGATTTGCACACCGTCATGGCCTTTCACGCGTCGGCCGCCGCCGACGGCGCGATCTACGCCGTGAGCGGCGCGCTCGAGCGTTTCGACGCCGCGCGCGACGCGTGGGAACTGCTGATTCCCGGCGCGGAGCTGCCGACGACGCACGGCGCAGCGACGGCGCTCGGGCGGAGTCTGGTGGCGGCGGGCGGTTTCCGCAACGCGATCGTGGACCTCGACGCGCTGAATTGGGAGACGTTTCCGGACTATCCGGATCGCCACGGGCAGGATCATTTCTCCTTCCTCGCGGGGCTGGAGGGCTCCGTGCACGTGGCGGGCGGCTACGGCGGCGCCGACTTTCAGCCCTTGGCGCGCCACTGGGCCTGGGACGGTCGCACGTGGCGGGCATGCGCGCCGATGCCACGGCCCGATGCCGCAAAGTTCGCCGCCTGGGCCGCCGATCCTGCCGACGGGCGTCTGTACGTGATTGGCGCGGATTGTCAGGCGGTCTACGATGCCCGCCGCGACTCGTGGACCGAGTTGCCGGCGCCGCCTTGGAGGGAATACCGCGCCATGCCGGCCTGCGTCCTGCGCGAGGGCTATCTTTACGTCCTCGGCGGAATGGGCCCGGAGGGCAGGGCTTACGGTGTGGACGTGTTCGACACGGTCGCCGGCGTCTGGCTGCCCTGAAAATCGAGATTTGGTGTGACGTTGTGTGTCACATGAGTGCGGCATCATGGTCTTAGCGCTTCCCTGCGCTTCGAAACCATCCAACATGACGCCCAACAATCCCATTGCTCTGAAACTTCGCGCCGACGGTCCGCTTCTGGCCGCCGGATCTCAAGAACCCCGCACCCTTCTCTTCGACCTGACCTGCGCCGAGGCGCCGGCCAACACCCCTCAATCCCCCATCGCCGTGATGCTGGCTGTGGACGTCAGCGGCTCCATGAGCGGGGAAAAACTCGATGCCGTGCGTGAGGCGGCTGCCCGCGTGGTGAGCGGCCTCGGCGACGGCGACCTGCTCGGCCTCTGCTCCTTCGACGAGGAAGCGCGACTCCTGCTGCCCGTGACGGCCATGAACGCGGACGGCCGTCGCACCGCGACGGCGCTGCTTCGCGCACTGCGCCCCGGAGGCAGCACCGCGCTGGGCGCCGGCTGGAAGCTGGCCGCCGACGAGCTCTCGCGCGAGGACGCGCGCTTCGCAGGCCGCAGCCTGCACGTCGTGTTGCTCTCGGACGGCCAGGGCAATCACGGCGTGACGGATCCGGGCGCGCTCGCCGAATTCGCGCTCTGCCTGGCGCTGCGCGGCATCGCCACCTCCGCGATCGGCGTCGGCGACGACTGGTCCACCGAACAATTGGAGGCGCTCGCGATCCCCGGCGGCGGCCGCCTGCATCACGCCATTCAAGCCGACGAGATCGCGGCGCTCCTGGCCGGTGAAGTGCAGGGCATGCAGCGCCTGGGCGCCATCGGCCTGGAGCTCGCAGTGGCCTTGCCGGCGGGCCTTGCCGCCACCATCCTGTCCCCGGAGCAGGCGCGCATGGACGGCGGCGAATTGCGCATCCGGCTCGGCGCGATGCCGCGCGGCGGCAAGCGCACTCTGCCGGTGCGCGTGACCGCCACCGCCGAGGCAGGATCCGGCCCGTGGATTTTCGAGGCGACGCTCAGCGCCCAGGATCCGGCCACGCGCGCCGCGCTCCCGGCGCAACACGCAGTGCTGCGCCTGGATCCGGCCGCGAACCTGGAGGCGGCGCAGGCCGCGCGCGACTCCGGCGCGGTGCGCGAAGTGGCCGAGCATTGGCTGGCCGACGCCACCCGCCGTCTGCTGGCTGCCAACCGCCACGGCATGGTGGACGTTGCGGCTTTTCAGAGCGAAGCTGCGCGTTTCTCTGCCTACTGCCGCGGCGTCGAGGGCACCGAGCGCATGGTGAAAACCATGACCAATCTGGCGGCGCAGGCCAGCCGCGAGTGGGAGGAAGCCGACCGCAAGCGCGCGCAAATGGCGTCTTACAAGTTCAGCCGCAGCGAAGGCGTGCACGCCATGCGCGCCAGCCTGATGGAGACGCTGGACGATTCGCTGCGGCGGCCCGAACGCGACGCCTGAACCGTCCGTCCTCATTTCGGCGAACTTCGCCGAAATTCGACACGGAGCAGGAGTTAAGTCTGATGTGATCGGGCTTATACGATTTCATTATCTGAATTTCTCTTTTGGCCGATAGCCTCAAGAGATGGCTCTCAGACGCTCGCGCCAGCCGGCTGATCGGGGGCTGCTGCTTGCAGCCTCCGCTGCGCTCGCCCTGAGCGCCTTCGTCGCCCTACGCGGCAGGGACTCGCAAGACTCGCCAGTCCCCGCCGCCCCGGTCGAGCCCACCGCCTCAGCGGAATGGCAGCCACGGTCCTTGGCGCCGGTGGCCAATCCGGATCCCGCAGCGCCGCCGCAGCCCGCGCGCTGCAAGCCCTATCGCGTTGCCCTCACCCCAGACGGACGCAAAGCTTTCGTCACACTATCCGGAAAGGAAAGCGCGCCCGGCGAAGAAGTGGCGGTGATCGACGTGGCGCAGCGCGCAGAGAGCCGCCGCATCCGCGTCGGCTCAATGCCCTACGGCCTGACGCTCGACCCGACTGGCCGCTGGCTGCTCGTCACGAACCGATTCTCGAATTTCATCAGCGTCATCGACGCTCAGTCCGATCAACTCGTCGGACAAATTCCGGTGCCCTTCTATTGCGAGGACCTGATCTGCGCGCCGGACGGCCGCACCGCCTACGCGAGCAACTTTTGGAAAGATCAGGTGATCGTCCTGGATCTGCAATGGGTCGGCGGAGTGCTCGGCGGCCGCATGCGAGATCTCGGCGCCGATCGTGAAGCATTTCTGGGCCCCCCCCCGCCGGTTCAAGCGTGGCGAAATTGTCCGACTTGCGGCTATCGCGAGCGCAGCGCGCGGCGTGCGGAGAGCGCCGCCTGTCCGGCCTGCGGCGCGGGGCAACTCGTCAACGAGGCGCCGCCACCTTCACGCGGTGGCGCCAACGGCGCGCACGCCGTGCTGCGCGCCAGCTGCGGAACCTCCGGCTGCCATCTCTACGAGTCCGGCGGCTTCTATGCTGGTCCCGATCCGGAACTGGCCTGGCGCTACGCCTTGGCCCACGCGGTGCCGCACGATCCGGACGCCTCGCCCCTGCTGCGTGCCGTGATCGGTCGCGCGCACGGCGGCTACGCCGACGCATTGAGCGGGCATCATCATCCCGGTGGAGTGGTCTTCGACAATCCGCCGAGCGATCCGGACTATGCGCTGTTGCGCGACTGGATCGCCGGAGCCGTGGCGGGGCCGGGCATCGCGGTGGGCCAGCATCCAAGAGACTTGGCCATCTCGCCCGACGGCGCGACCCTTTACGTCGCCAACACTGGTTCACTCGACGTTTCCGTCGTGGACCTCGCGACCTTGCGCGAAACCCGCCGCATCTTTGCGCGCTCGCCGGTGAACGACGTGGCGTGGCAGCAGGGCCGCCTGATCCTCGCCTGCCTGAGCGTCGGCACCGGCTTTCCCAAGGAGCGCAATCCTGGCCGGGAGGGTTCCGACCCATCTCATCCTGAGGCGGAATTCACCCTGCTCCGCGACTTCGCCACCGGCAAGCCGCTGCCGCTCGACCAGCAACTGCCCCTCGGTCCGTACGACGACGTCGACGGCACCGCCCAGGAGAAATTCCGGGACATCACCAACGACCTCGTCATCCTGGATCCGTCCGCCACCGCGGTGGATGCCTATCTCGCGTGCGAGGACTTCACGCGCTACACCTCGGACTCCTTCGAGGCGCTGCCCGGCGACAAGAAGGGCGAGGTGCCGCCAGAGTTGATGAAGGTCGTCGGCGCTTTCCCGGAGCAGATCGCCGCTGCCGGCGACCGTATCTGGGTCACGATGTCGGGAACCATGGAGGTCCAGGAATGGTCGGTGCGGCCGGACGCGCCTCCCGCCGAGCGCCTGCAGCCTGGGCGCGTGTTTGCCACCGGACTCAAACCGACCGGGATCGCGGCGACGCGAAGCGTGCTGGTGATCGCCAACCATCTGGCGGAGTCCGTGAGCTTCGTGGATTTGGCGACGGGCCGCTCCGAGGAGTTGTCGCTCAGTCGACTGAGCCAGCCTTTCCCGGCCAACGACTTCGAGCGCGGCGAGTTCTTCGTGCAGACCAGCGTGTTCTCCGCGGACCAGGATCAGAGCTGCGTGCACTGCCACTACCGCGACACCTCGGACGGCCGCAAGTGGAGCGTCAGCCAGGTGATGGGCCAGTCCCGCAGCGGCGAGGAGCGCACCGGCGGCAGCCGCGAGGTGCCAGACCTCCGCGGACTGGTACACGACGTGCCGTTCTTCAGCGAAGGGACTCTGACGATCGACGAGCCGCTCACGATGATGATGGAGCACAACCCGCTGGTGGATTTCCAAGGGGTGATTCCAGCCGGAGATTACTCGGACGTGTTCGTCGAGCCGGGCGAGGAAAGCCGCTACGCCAAGTCGGCCGATGCGGTGGTGGTTGCAACCGGAGCATGGAAGAAGGACGGCGTCACGGTCGCGGATCTGCTCAAGCGGCGCGAGACGCACGTCAGCCGGATCTCACAGCGCTGGCTGGGCCGCTCCTTCACGTTCCGCGAGTTTCAGCAGTTCATCGGCGCGTACCAGGCGGGCGAAGGACGGCTTCTGCCCAATCCCGAGGATCCGGACGATCCGATGGTTCGCCACGGCAAGGCACTGTACGAGAGCGCGAAGGTGGGTTGTTCGCAGTGCCATCCCGCGCCGGCATTCACGGAAAAGCAACGCGTCTACAACCAGAACCGCAGTTTCCCCCCGCTGATCTCGCCGGTTCCGCGCGACAACGTGCACACCCTCGTCAGCGCCGACCGCGTGGACTTCATCAACGGCTTCGTCCGGCCCTGGGATCCTGAAGACACCGGCCGCGTCGAGGAGCGCGAGGGATTTTTCGTGGCGCCGTCGCTGCGCGGCCTGTGGGCGCGCCCGCAGGCAATGCTTCATCACGGCCACGCTCTCACGCTGCGCGAGATCCTCTGCGTGCCGGGACACCCTGCCCTGCAGCCATTCCCCGCCCCGCGCCGCGACGCTCCGCGTCCCGATCGGCGCGAGCTCGGCCTCAACGAACTCCACGGCCTGCCTGACACGCACGGCACCACCTCGCATCTCACCGTCTGGGACGTCGAATGCCTCGTCCGCTACCTCGACTCGATCGAGTGATCGCAGGGCTCGCCGGCCTGTGCCTGCTGTCCTGGGCCGCTGCCGCAGCCCGGGCCGGCGCCGAGGGTACGCAGGTCGGCACGGTCAACGGCAGCCGTGCCGCCCAGGGCATCGAACTTCGGGTCGCGTTGTGGACGACGCGTGAGCGCGTGCCGGAGGCGCGCGAGGCGGTGACCGAGGCGCTCGGTGCCATGGAGCAAGCGCTGGCCGGCGCGGCCGATGACGCTGAATTGGCCGCCACGGCGGCCGCCTGGGTGCGCCGCAGCGATGGGGCCTACGATCCTGCAGCCCTTCCGCTCTATCGCCTCTGGGAGACTTGCCGCGCCCTGGGCCGCGTTCCGCGCGCGGACGAATTGGACGCTGCCGCCGGCGCCCCGGGCTTCGGCCTCGTGGCTGCCGGCCGCGCCGCCGATCTCGCCGCGGACGGACTGCGCGCAGCGGGCTTCCCCGATCACCTGCTCGTCGCGGGGCCGATCGAGCGCGTGGCGGGCTCGCGCGGCGGGAAACCCTGGCGCCTCGCAGTGGAGCATCCCGCCGGCACCGGGCTGCTGGCGCTGGGCGAGCGGCGACCCGGTGGCTGGATCCGACTCGATCACGACGTCGAGTTCTTCCGCAGCGACGGTTGCTCCTTCGCCGGACTGCTGAATCCGCGCAGCGGTCGGCCGGTGCACGGCACGGCGCTGGTGCTGGCCTTCGCGCCGACGGCTGCCGATGCAGCTGCGCTCGCCGCCGCGCTGCCGGTCTTGGGTCCGCGCGACGGACTCCGGCTTGCCGCAACAGTGCCGGGCTGCGAGGCGATAGCAGTGGATGCCGACGGCGCCGTCCACGCCAGCGCCGGCCTCCGCCTGCAACGCGGACGCCTGGAGTGGCTGCGATGAACGCCTCGCCGCGCATCCTGACGGTTCTGCTGCTCGCCGGCGCGGCGACCGGCGTCGCGCTGTCGCTCGCGGGTTGTGATCGCAGCGCGAGCCGCGCCACGGCGTCGGCTGCCGCCACGGACGGCTTCGAGTCCATCGTTGCGCCGACGCTCGCCTTGCACTGCAG
>CAYVPL010000063.1:0-11995 GCA_964453755.1 uncultured Planctomycetales bacterium | reverse complement strand
GCACGCGTTCATGGCCTGGGACGGGCCGGTGCTGACCGATTCGGGCGGCTTCCAGGGCTTCTCGCTGGGCGGCAGCCGCCTGACCGACGAGGCGCTCGAGATGCCGCATCCGGTGGACGGGCGCAAAGTCAAATGGACGCCGCGCCTGGCCTTCGCGACGCAAGCCGCGCTCGGGCCCGACGTGGCGATGCTGCTCGACGAGTGTCCCGCCGATCCGCGCGCCCGCGACGCCGTGGCCAACGCCGTCGCGCGCACCATCCTGTGGGCGCGCGAACAGCGCGCGCTGCATGCGGCGCGCGGCGGCATGGCCGGCAGCGGGCAGGCGCAATTCGCCATCGTGCAGGGCGGCGTGCACGCGGATCTGCGCGAGGCCTGCGCCAGCGCGCTGGTGGCAATGGACTTCGACGGCTACGCGGTCGGCGGCGTCAGCGTCGGCGAGGGCCACGAGGCGATGCTGCTGGGCATCGAGCATTCCGCGCGCCATCTCCCGGCCGATCGCGTGCGCTATCTGATGGGCGTCGGCACGCCGCTCGACCTGGTCGAGGCCGTCGGGCGCGGCATGGACATCTTCGACTGCGTCTACCCGACGCGCACCGGCCGCTTCGGCTCGGCGCTGACCTGGGAGGGGGTGCTGCACCTGAAAAACGCCGCCTTCGCCGCCGATCCGCGGCCGATCGAGCCGGGCTGCGCCTGCGACGCCTGCGTCAGCGGCGTGCCGCGCGGCGCCGTGCGCGCCGGACTCAAGGCCGAAGAATTGCTGCCGCTCTCGCTGTTGTCCCATCACAATCTGCATTTCCTGCAGCAATTGATGCGGGACATGCGCGCGGCGATCGCGGCGGGCGGCGAGGCGTTCGAGCAGTTGCGGGAGCGCGTGCGCGCCGCCTTCCCGCCTGCTCCCCTAACCTCCCCCCCCCCCGCGCCGCTCAGCGGGGAGCGCCTTCCGACAGGACCCGCAGCTCCGTGATCGCGAGCACGCGTTTGCCGGGAGCTTTCTCGTCCTCCTGCCAGTTGCCGCGCACGACGATCTCACGGCCGGCGAAGTCCGCGAGATGCCAGCGGTCGCTGAAGTCGTGGACCAAAAAGGTCTCGCCGCTGCGCACCACCGCGTAGGGCCGGCTTTCGTTGACCGCCGGACGGAACTCGACCCATCCGGTCAGGAGGGCCGAGCCGTCGGCGTCGCTGCCCCAACTCTTCTGCAACGACGCGATGCGCCCGTCGAGGTGCGCCGCCGACAGGGTGTCCCCCGCCTGCGCGCTGCGATTGCGCTGGCCCGTGAGCCAGTCGCCGTAGGAGCGGCGCAGCGCGTCGAGGCCGGACAGGCCGCGGCGCGCGCCTTCCAGATCCGCGGTGAGGCTGCCGTGCCAGAGAACGTTCGTGAACGCGGATTCGAGCTCCTGCGCGCGGAGATCCTGCCACGCGTCGTAGGACTCGAGCAATTCGACGCGGAAGGCCGCCAGATCGCGTTGCGCGAGATCCAGCCAGCGCGTCGGCTCCTTGGCGATCTGCGCGGCGGGGAAGCGGCCGGCGGCGCGCGCGGCAGCGGCGGGCGCGGCGGCAGGTTTGTCTTTGCTCGCGGCCGGAGCGGGAGTCGCGGCTCCAGTGCTGGCGGCCCCGGTGGCCGCGGCTTCGGAGTTCGAGCCAGGCGCCGGTTGCGGCAGCGGCGCCGGCGGTTCTTCGCGCACCGGCGCGCGCGCGGCGCCGGCCTGGCTCCAGGTCGTGTCCCAACCTTCGGGCTGCGCGCCGAGAATTTCGATCTCTTCCAATTTGACCCAGGCGCTGATGCGCTCCGGCGCGCGCACCCGGAACCACGAGCCCTCATGGCCGGTGCGGATCACCGCGTCGCCCTGGTCGAAGCGGCCGAGCGGCGCGGATTTCTGGTTGTCGTCGGACGGCAGCGGACGCGCGTTGACGCGGCCCGACGCGATCGTGCCGTCGCTGCCCTTCCATTTGACAAAATCGCCGTGCACCCAGAGGTCGAAGCCGCCCGGCGCCTGCACGCGCGCCCACGGCGTCTTGACTTCGAGCACGCGCAGCGGCGTGCCCGCCGGGAAGGAGGCCACCACCGGGCTGCGCGCGTCGAAGAAGGCGCGGGCCTCGACGCGCTCGGCGGTCGTGCGGGCGGGACGGGGCGCGGTTTCCTGCGCCGGGAAGGCAGGCGCAGGCGCGAGGCAAAGGGCGAGGGCTGCGATCATGAGGAGGATGCCGCCAGTTTCCCTCGCGGCGGAGCCGGTTTCAAATCAGAGCCGACGCCGCGGCGGGACCGCTAGACTGCCGCGCGTGACGATTTTCCTGGTCGGCATCCTGGGCCTCCTCGCTGGGGCGGGCCTGGTCTGGTTCTGGGCGCAAGGACGGCTGCACCAGGCTCAGACAGCCCAGGCCCGCGCGGAGGCGCGCATCCAGGAGAAGGAGGAGGCGGCGCAGGCCCAGCGCCAAACCGCCGACGAACTCAAGGCGGAGTTGGAGCGCTCCTTCCAGGCCCTGGCCGCCAAGGCGCTTGACCAAAATTCTTCGCAACTCCTGACCCAGGCCGACCTGAAGTTCAAGCCCTTCGACGCGAAACTGGAGCAGTTGCGCGTCGCCACCGAGGCGTTGGAGTCGCGGCGGGCCCAGGCTTACGGCTCGCTGGACCAGCAACTCAAGGAGCTCAAGACCAGCACGCAGGAGTTGCGCACCCAAAGCGAGAAGCTCTCGACCGCCTTGCGCAGCTCGTCCCAGGCGCGCGGCCGCTGGGGCGAATCCACGCTCAAGCGCCTGGTGGAGATGGCCGGCATGCAGGCGCACTGCGACTTCGAGGAGCAGAGCGTCAGCGCCGACGGCCAGCGCCCCGATCTGGTGGTGCGCCTGCCGGGCCGCGGCGCGATTCCGGTGGACGCGAAAGTGCCGCTGGCCGCCTTCCTCGACGCCGCCGGCTCGTCGGACGAAGAGGTGCGCAAGGCGCGCCTGCATCAGCATTCGCTCGATCTGAAGGCCCACGTGCGCGCGCTGGCCAGCAAGGATTATTCCCGCAACATCGAAGGCGCCGTGGACTTCACGGTGCTTTTCGTTCCGGGCGAGCAGTTCTTGGCCGCAGCCTTCACCGACGATCCCGAACTCTTCGAGTCGGCGCTGGCGCAGCGCGTGCTGATCGCCAGCCCGGTGACCCTGCTGGCGCTGTTGCGCACGGTGCGCCTCAACTGGGATCACGTCGCGGTCGAGGAGAACGCGCGCGAGATCCAGAAGGCGGCGCGGGAGCTCTTCGATCGCGTGGTGGTCTTCGTCCGGCATCTGAGCAAGACCGGCGACGGCCTCGAGAAGGCCGTGGACTCCTACAACGCCGCCGTCAACTCGCTGCAGTCGCGCGTGATGCCTGCAGGCCGGCGCCTGGCCGAATTGCGCGCGGGTGAAGCCGGCGACCTCGTGGCCCCCGAGGTCGTGGACAACCGCGTGCGCGAACTGCCGAAGCGCGAAAACGAAGAAGGCGCCGAGGCCTGATCAGCCCGGCGCGCGCTTCACGCCCGTTTCGCGTTCCACTTCGGCGGCTTTTTCCACCACTCCTGGAAGCGCGCCAGGAAATCGGCGCCGAAGGATTGCTCGAGCAGGCGCGCGACTTCCGCTGCCGGCAACTGGGCGCGGCCGCCCTGCGGCTGGTTGGCCTGGTAGGCCGCCTGCAGCAGTTTCACGAAGGCGGCGAAACGCTCGGGCTCGGCGTCGAGGCCGTAGGTGGCGAAGGCGAAGGCCAGCAGCGCGCGGTCTTCCTCGAAGGGATCGGCCGGATAGTCGAAGAGGGCCTCGAGATTCTTCAGATCTTTGACGAGCGTCTGCGTCTTCTTGCCGCGCCACTCGCCGTGGGACTTGGCGGCGACGAAGCCGCTGCGGTTCCAGTAGGCCCAGACCTCGCCCCAGGCGCCTTCCTCGCCGGCGCAGGCCAGGCCCTCGGTCAGCCAGAGCGGCAGCGGCCCGAAGCGCCGCGCCATCTCGAGGTGCGTGAAGCTGTGCGCCAGCGAGTGGTCGGCGCGCGCCTCCTTCTGGACCTTGGGATCGTGGAAGTAGACGGTGACGGGCGGCGCGTAGAGGGTGAAGCCCGTGGTCTTGCGCGAGCGCGCCATGAAGTCGGCTTGGCGCGGCGCCGCGGCCGCGATCAGATCGCAGAGCGAGAAATAGAGCTCCGGATCCTTCAGCATGATGCCGGACAGCCGGGCGGATTCCGGAGTCGGCGGGCTGCCGAAGGAACGGTCCAGGCGCGCCAGCAGGCCGGCGGAGCGCTGCGCCGCGTCCTTCACGTCCGCGGCGGAGAAGTCGGACCAGATCTGCAGCCGGCCCTCGGCGCCTTCCTGCGCCTTCAACTTCAGCTGCGCGCCGGTCCAGGCCTGCAGCGCGGCCTGGATGGCCGCAGCCTCCGCATCCACCTGAGCGTCCACGCTGCCTTCGGCGGCCGGCGCGGGCGCTTCGACTTCCTGAACGAGAACGAGCAGAAGCAGACTGAGTCCGAGCATGCAGAGGTTCCCCTTCCCGCTATACGACGGCAGACCTAGCGCGGTTGCAACAAATCTTGCAGCTGCCTCTCCAAGTCTGCATTGTGGAGACGCGCCTCCTTCAACAATTCTTCCACCTTCGGCGTGCGCTCCCGCACGCACTCGAGTTCCGCCTCGAGCAGGCGCGCGCGCCGCGCCTCGTCGATGAGCAGCGCCAGGTCGTCTTCCGGCCACAGCCGGCTGACGAGCGCCGCAGTGCGGCCGACCAGGTCGCGGAACTCCGCCACCTGCGCGTCCTCCGGCAATTCGCGCGCCAGACGCCCCGCTTCCTGGAGGAGTGTCTCGTAGGAATCGCCGCGGGCGTGGACGCTGCGGCGCAGGAACTCGGCGTACTGGGCGACGGCGCCGGCCAGGCGCAGGCGCGGCGAGGCGGCGCTCCAGCGTTCGCGCGCCGCGCCGGCGTGGAGGACCGCAGAGGTCTCGCGGAACTCGCGGCCGCCGTCGGGCTTCCAGCGCAGACGCAGGGTGGCCAGGGCACGGCCGGGATCGGCCTCGGGCTGCAGCTGCAGTTCGTAGAGGGCGACGACTTCGTGGCCAGCCCCCACCTCGCCGGCGTCCACGCGGTCGTCGCGGAAGTCTTCGTGGCGCAACGCGCGGTTCTCGTAGCCGAGTTGGCGCCAGGCGCCGACCACGGCCGGGTCGAACTCGAGTTGGATCTTCACCTCGCGCGCCACCACCTGCATCGTGCCGGTGAATCCGTCCACCAGCACGCGCTTAGCCTCGTCGAGATCGTCCACGTAGTGGCAGGAGCCCTCGCCCTCGTCCGCCAGGCGCTCGAGGAACGCGTCGTTGTGGTTGCCCATGCCGACGCCGATGCTCGTCAGATCGATCTCGGCCTCGGCGCTGCGCTGCACCTTCTCCAGGATCTTGCGCTGGTCGGTCTCGCCGGTGTTGGCGACGCCGTCCGAGGCAATCACGACGCGGTTGACCGCGCCCTTTCGGAACGCGCCCTCGGCCATCTGGTAGCCGAGGAACAGCCCCTCGGCGGCGTTCGTGCTGCCGCCGCTCGTGATGCCGCGCAGGGCCTCGCGGATCTTCCAGCGCTCGGCGCCGGAGGTCGGCTGCAGAATTTCGTGCCCTTCGGAATCGAAGGCGACCAGGCCGATGGTGTCGTCGTCGCGAATCTGGTCCACGAGGAGTTCGAGCGCGTTCTGCACCAGCGCCAGGCGGTTGCCGGTGGCCATCGAGCCGGATTTGTCCACCACGAAGACCAGGTTGAGCGGCTTGCGCTCGGCGCGCGAGACTTCGCGGGCCTTGAGGCCGCAGCGCAGGAGCAGGCTGCCGGGCGCGCCGTAGGGCGTCGGCGCGGCTTCCAGATGCACCGCGAAGTCCTCCGCCTTCGGCGCCGGCAGATCCTGCGCGAAGGAATTGACAAATTCCTCCGTGCGCACCGCCGCCTTGGGCGGGATCGCGCCCTGCGTCACGTAGCCGCGCGCCAGCGCGTAGCTGGCCGTGTCCACGTCGGCGGCGAATGTCGAGAGCGGGTCGTCGGTCGAGCGCACCACGGCGTTGTCGCCGTAGTAGCGGAAGAACATGTCGCGCGGCGTCTCGTTGCCGTGGCGGCGCAGGTGCGCGAGCACGTCGGCGTCGCGGAAGTTGCGGCCGTAGCCGTCGGTGAGTTCGGTGAGCGGGCGGCCGGCGGAGCGCTCGAGTTCTTCGGCGGCTTCGAGTTTGTCGACGTAGCCGAGTTCTTGCAGCGCCTCGCCGAGGAAGCCGAGCGACGTGTCCTGGTCCCGTTGCCGGATCGGATCCGCGGCGCCGCCGCCGCCTCCGGACGGCGCCGAGGAGGCGCCCGGAAACGCCGGCGTGGCGGGAGCTACCGGAGCGCCGGCCGTGGGCGGAAGACCCGTGCTGAGCAGGGTCATTAAGTCGAAAGCATCGTCCGTCAGCGCGTTCGCGTCCCACTGGCCGCGATTCTGCTCCGTGGCCGCGAAGGCTCCGAGATCGCTGAAGGGCTCGATGCGGAGGACTTGCGGCGCAGGCTCGCTGCCGCTGTAGCCGAGTGCCATCAGCTCCGAGGCGAACTCCTCGGACGGCACCGGCGCGCCCGCCGGGGCGCTGTCGGCGCCGCGCTTGGGCTCGCTGGCGTAGCCCATCATGCCCAGCTTCGAACTGAGATCACCCGATGAGCCAGGCGCCGCTTCCGGCCGGCTCGCCTGCCAGAACAGCACGCCACCCGCCACCACCAGCAAGGCGGCGGCGGCGCGCATCCACGCCGGGAAGCGCAGCAGGCGCGGGGCCGGCGCGCTGACCTGCGCGGCGGCGGCGGCCGCGGCGCGCAGGCTGTCGCGGCGCGACGGCGGCAAGCCCTCGGTCAGCGCCGGCGCGTCCTGGCGCACCAGGTCGAAGGCGCGGCGCAGTTCGGCCAGGCGCGCGCGCAGCTCGGGATCGGCGGCGAGCTCGGCCTCGAGCGCGCGCGCAGCGGCGGAGTCGAGCTCGCCGCAGAGGTAATCGGTCAGCCGCAGGTCGCGGCTGGATTGCGGATCGGTGGGTTCGTGCTTCATGGCGCTTGCTCCTTCCCCCCTACAGGGCCTGCGCGGTCCTCAGCCGCTGCGTGAGATGATTCAGACCTTCGTGCACGATCCAGCCGACCGTGCCCGGCTTCACGCCGAGCACTTCGCCGATCTGCGCGTAAGACATCCCTTCATTGACTTTCAGCCACAGCGCCTCGCGCTCGCGCGCCGGCAGCCGGCTCCACTCCTGGCGCACCAGCGCCAGCACTTCGGCGTCGGCGCTCTGCTGGTCGGGCGCCGCCGTTTCGGCGGTGACGACGTGCTCGCGCCGGGCTTGCTCGCGGGATTCCGTTTTCATCAGGTCGTAGGAGAGATTCCGGCAGACGCGGAAGAGCCAGGGCCCGGCCTCGTCCGCGCTGCCGATCGCGGGCGGAGTTCGGAGCAAGCGCAGGAAGGTCTCCTGGACGACGTCCTCCGCCCGCTCCCGGTCTCGCAGGAGGCCGGACGCGAAGCGGACGAGGCGCGCCTGATGCCGCTCGACCAGTTGGTCGAAGGCCTCCGCGGAGCCGGCGGCGAAGGCCGCCAGCAGTGCGCCGTCGGCCGGACCGCCGGGACCCGAGGAGGGAGGCTTCCCGTCGCTCACGAGGAGAAAACGACGCCCCCCGCCGCGCCCTTGGAAGATATTTCAGGCCGCCGGCTGGCCGTGCGCGGCCAGAACCCGGTCGGTGAGGTCGATGACGGAGCGGACGTAGGCCCTCTTCTCCAGATAGGGGCCGGGGTAGAAGGAGCGCTTGAAGCCATAGATCAGGATCCGCCGCAGGTCGGAGGCCGACAGGTGGAAGGTGTCCGCGGCCAGTCGCAGTTCGCGCACCAGGGTGGTGCGCGACACCAGGCGATTGTCGGTGCACAGGGTCACGGAGAGCCGGGAGGCGAGCATCCGCCGGAACGGGTGTCGCGCCAACTGGTGCAACGACGGGATCGTCTGCAGGTTCGAAGTCAGACAGACTTCCAGCGTGATGCGGCGCTCCGCCAGGTATTGCACCAGCCGGCGCACGAAGTCGGCGCGGTCGGCGATCTGCGGGCTCTTGACCTTGCCGACGCTGAAGAGCCAGGTGCCGTGGCCGATGCGGTCGGCATGACAATCGGTGATGGCCTGGAAGATGGACTCGGGGCCGTAGTCCTCGCCGGCGTGCACCGTTTTGCCCAGGAAGGCGTCGTGCGCGAGTTGATAGGCGCGCGCGTGCAGCTTGGCCGGATAGCCCTTCTCCTGGCCGGCCAGATCCAGGCCGACCACGGGCAGGCCGAGTTGGTCGCGGGCGCGCACCGCCTCGCGCACCAATTCTTCGCTGGCGAGGGCGAAGATCTGCGCCTGCGGCAGGTTGGGGAAGGCGGCGAACATCGCGGCGTAGGCCGGACCGAAGACCGGCGCAAAGTGGCGCATGGCGCACACGACGATGCCGGCGCGAAAGGCGGGATCGCCGGCGCGGGCGACGTCGGCCTGCGCGTTGCGCGCTTTCTCCGCGGCGGCGATCCCGCGCGCGCAGGCGGCCAGCACCTCGCTCACCGGCAGTTGCGGATGCGCCAGGAGTTGCGGCGCGAAGCGGATTTCCAGGTAGCGCGTGCCTTCGGCGAAACTGTCCTCGCAGAGTTCGCGCGTCACGCGCTCGATGGCGCCGCCATCGCGCAGCACGGCGCAGGTGTAGGCGAAACCGCGCAGATAATCGGGCAGGTCGCGGTAGCGCTCCTTGAACACCTTGCGCATCAGGCCGGCCTCGTCCGCCGCCGGCAGGGCCATCTTCTGGCGATCCGCGAGCTCCAGCAGCGTGCCAGGCCGCAGCGAGCCGTCGAGGTGCACGTGCAGATCGGTCTTGGGCAGCGCGGCCAGCAGCGCGTCGGTCAGGACCGGGAACGCGGACATGTCGCTAGCCTAGGATGCGCAGCCCCGCATGGACAACGAGTCTCTCGCCGCCGCGGCCGACGCGCTCCAGCAGGCCTGGATCCTGCCCTGGCAGTTGACGGATCTGAGGCCGGAGGCGGAGTTGCCGCTGCCGGCGTTCGTCAGCGAGGACGGCGGCCTGCTGCGCCTTTCGCCGCGCTGGAGTTACGGCGTGGTGGCGCGGCCCCCGGGGCGCGCGCAGGCGGAAGTGCTGGCGCTCAGCAAGGATGCGGCGCGCGCGCTGGCGGCGACCGCGCAGGATTTCCCCGAAGGCGCCGCCGAATTGTGGCGTCTGGATCGGCGCAGCGGCGCAACCGAGCTGCTGTCGCCGCGCCGGCCGATCCGGCCCCGCCCGGAGCGCGGCGGTCCGGTCGCCGTCTTGAGCGACGTCGGCCGCGTGCTGGTGGATTTCGATCACGCCCTGCTGCCGCGGCACTTCGAACTGATGGTCGGCCAGGCCGCGCCGGCCGGCGCCTGGGAGGAACTGGAAGTCCTGCTGACCGAGGTCGAGCGCGGCGCGCTGCCGCCCGAGGAATTGTTCGAGCGGAGCTACCGCCGTCTGCGCCTGTCGCGGCTCGACAAGGCGCTGTTCCGGAAGTTGTGGTGCTCGATCCTGTTCCCGCTGCCGGCCGGCGCGGCATGGATGCGGCGCCTCGCGGCCCAGCCGGAGGTGGCGCTGACCGCCGTCACCAACATTGACCCCTGGCGCCTGCGCCACCTGCGCGAGGAGATGGGCCTCGAGGACCTGCTGCGCTACGCCGTCGCCTCCTACGAGGACGGCGTCAAGCCGAAGCACGAGGATCACTCCATGTGGGAGCGCGCGCAGGGATTTTGTCAGATGAGGCTGGGCCGTCCGGCCGACCGCGTGATCGTGCTCGACGACCTGCATCCGAATCTGGCCACGGCCGAGCAGGCCGGCATCGGCACGCACCACATCCTGGTGCAGCATCCGGCGCAGATGTGGGCGGAGTTGGGCGCCGCCGGGCTGTACCTGCCGCTGCAGGCTCAGGCCGCCGGCAGATAGAAAGTCAGAGCGATCAGCTTCAGCAGCACCATGGCCAGCAGGCCGACCACGGTGCCGAGCACGTAGCCGAGAATGGACAGCAGGACGCCCACTGGCGCGAGCGCCGGATGGAAGGCCCCCGCCACGACCGGCGCGCTGGCGGCGCCGCCGATGTTGGCGTAACTGCCGACGCCGAGGAAGAAGATCGGCGCGCGCAGGCGGCGGCGCAGCCAGAGCATGAAACCGGCGTGAATGGCCATCCACAGGATCACGACTGCCAGCAGGCCGAGGTTCTCCGGCTGCAGCACTTGCGCAAAACTGGCCTTGGCGCCGATCGAAGCCACGAGCAGGTACAGAAAGAGGCTGCCGACCTGGCTCGCGCCCAGGCCCTCCAGTTTGCGCAGCGGCGTGAAGGAAATGCCGATGCCGATCACGCTGGCCAGCAGCACCAGCCAGGTGAAGGCGTTCACCACTTCGCCGACGCGCGGCAGCGACAGCGCCGGCAGCACCGATGCAGCCAGCGAGCACAGCGCGGTGCCGCCAAGCCCGACGGCGGCGATCCCGAACAGCGCGCCGTAGTTCGTGGGCCGCGCGTTTTCGGCTTGATACTTCTCGACGCGCGCCCGCACCTCGTCGATGGCGCGGCGGTCGGCGCCGACCTTCTCGTCCATCGCCCGCTCGCGGCCGGCGAAGCCGAGCACGATCGCCATCCAGGTGCTGGCCACCGCGACGTCAAAGACGGTGAAGGTGCCCAGCGTCGCGGCCGAGGCGTCGGACGCGGTGCCGACGGCCGTGAAGTTGGCTCCGCCGCCGATCCACGAGCCGCACAGCGCCGCCAGCCCGCGCCAAGCCTGCTCGTGCGCCGCCGCCGGCACCAGCCAGCCCAGCGCGGCGTAGGCCACGATGCCGCCGAGCAGGATGCTGAACGTTCCGCCGAGGAACATCAGGAGCGCCAGCCGGCCCAGGCGCGCGATCGCCGGCAGGTCCAGCGCGATCGTCAGCAGAATCAGACTCGCCGGCAGCAGCCAGTCGCGAATGAAATTGTAAAGCGGGCTGGTCAGCGGGATCACGCCCGTGTTCGACAGCGCCGTCGGCACGAAGTAGCAGAACACCAGCACCGGCACGACGCGGAAGAGGCGCTGCAGGCCCGGCTGCCGTCCGGCCCAGAACAAAGTCGCCAGCACGCCCAGGAGGACGGCCAGGACCATCATGGGCTCGCGAACGAGAGGCTCGCTCATCTCAGCCTTGAGGATAAGGAGGCGCCCCCGCGGCCGGCGGCTGCTGTTGCCGCGCCTCGAGGTGATCGATCACGTGCACCGGATAGTCCACCGGCTGCCCATCCACCACCAGGCGGAAAGTGAAAGGGCCGAACTCCTCGAAGGGCATCGCCGACAGGCGAATCACAGCCCGCGCCTTGGCCTTGCGATGCTGCAGCGTCATGGCTGGCATCTTCATTTCGACGAATTTTCCGGACGGCGATTCGACGCGCAGCGACACCTCGTAGGAGCCGAGGCCGTCGGTCAGGCCCATGGCGACGCAAAACACCGGCAGACGGCCGGGCAGGCGCAGCGAGGCCAGCGTGTCGAAGATGCCGATCATGCACAACTTGCCCTGCTCGTCGCGGAAGGCGTAGTCGCAGACGTGCAGCCACTCGAGGGTGGGCGTGGGTTTGGTGCTCATGGCTTCGCGGGTTGGCGGTGCACGTCGCGGGCGGAGGCCTGGTCGGCCGGGAAGAGCAGCACCTCCGCGATCACGCGATGGGCGGGTTGCGAGGCGATCCACAGCACGACGTCCGCGACGTCTTCGGCGGCCAGCGGGCGCATCCCCTGATAGGCGGCGTCGGCCCGCGCGCGGTCGCCGTGGAAGCGCACGGTGCTGAATTCGGTGTTGACCAAGCCCGGATCCACGGTGCTGACGCGCACGCCGGTGCCGAGCACGTCCATGCGCAGGCCGCGCGTGATCGCGTCCACAGCGTGCTTGCTCGCGCAGTAGACGTTGCCCTTCGGGTAAACCTCGCGGCCGGCGATCGAGCCGAGGTTGATGACGTGGCCGCGGCCGCGCTCGATCATGCCGGGCACCACCGCGCGCGTGA
>CAYVPL010000062.1:0-12049 GCA_964453755.1 uncultured Planctomycetales bacterium | reverse complement strand
TCCGCATGCACGTGGCGCCGAGCGAGGGGACGCCGCGCGACGTGGCCGGGCCCGTGATGGAGATGCTCTTCCCGCAAGGCACGCCGAGCCAGATCCCGATCGCCACCATCACCGGCACGAACGGCAAGACCACCACCGCGCGCATGGTGGCGCACGTCTTCAAGATGACGGGCAAGCGCGTCGGTCTGACAACGACCGACGGCGTCTACATCGACGGCCACCTGTCCGTGGCCGGCGACATGACCGGCCCAGCCAGCGCGCGCATGGTGCTGCGCGACCCCAAGGTGGAAGTGGCGGTGCTGGAGGCGGCGCGCGGCGGCTTGCTGCGCAGCGGGCTCGGCTACCGTTGGACCGACGTCGGCTGCGTGACCAACGTGCAATCGGACCACCTCGGCCTCAAGGGCATCGACACGCTGGAGCAATTGGCGCGCGTCAAGCGCATCGTGGTGGAGGTGGCACGCGGCACCGCGGTGCTGAACGGCGACGACCCCAACTGCCTGCGCATGGCCGACCACACGCCGGCCAAGAGCGTCTGCTACGTGACCATGAACGCGAAGAATCCGCTGGTGCGGGACCACATCCGCGCCGGCGGCCGCGCGCTGGTGCTGGAGCAGGGCATGGGCGGCCACATGATCACGATCTACGACGGCGATCAGCACATTCCGCTGCTGTGGTCGCACCTGATTCCCGCCGCGCTCGACGGCCGCGCGCTGCACAACGTGCAGAACGCGATGTTCGCCGCCGCCGTCACCTATTCGATGGGCGTCGAGCTCGAGCAGATCCGCCACGGCCTGCGCACCTTCGACACCACCTTCTTCCAGGCGCCGGGCCGGATGAACATCTTCTCCGACCACCCCTTCAAGGTGATCCTGGATTACGGCCACAACGCGCCCGCCATCCAGGCGATGGTCGATCTGGTCGAGCGCATGAAGCCGAAAGGCCGGCGCATCCTGGTGCTGGCCGCCCCCGGCGACCGCCGCGACGACGACGTGCGCGCCATCGCGCGCCTGTGCGCCGGACACTTCGACCTTTACGTCTGCCGCCGCGACGATCATCCGCGCGGCCGCGACAACGCCGAGATCCCGCAGATGCTGGCCGACACTCTCGTGTCCGAAGGCGTGGATCCGAAGCGCATCCAGGTCATCCCGCGCGAGCCGGAGGCAGTGGAATTCGCGCTGAGCGCCGCTCGCCCCGACGATTTGCTGCTGATCTTCGGCGACATTCTGGCCCGCACCTGGCAGCAGATCCAGGACTTCAAGCCGGGCGAGGACGCGCGCTCCCGCACGCCGCAGGCGCCGCCGGGCGAAGTGGAGATCGGATCCTTCTCCGATCTCGGCCTCGACGCCGGCGTGGAGTTGATCCGCGACGAGCGCGGGGTGCGCATCGCCGCGTCCGCGCGCTCGGACGAGCCGGCCGACTGAGATGGCGCGCGTGGTGAAGGATTCCCGGCGCGTGCCGGGCGCGAACGTGGTCTGGCCCCGCGCCTGCGCGGTGCTCGACCTGTCCTGGCCCGACGCCGAGGCGCCGCGAGCTCTCGTTGCCTGGCGGGCGCGCGCGCGGCAGATTCTCGACGCGGTCGGCTGGTCTGACGAAAGCACCGCCGAGCGTCTCTTCCCCGGCGGCGCCACGCTCGCCGTCAGCGCGCCCTTCGACGCGCTCTACTCCGCCACCGAAGTCAACGAGTGGGCGTGGGCCGCCGCCGACGCGGACCTGGACGGGCGCGCGCCGGAGGAATCGCTCGCGGACGCCGCCGCGCGCCTGCGGGCGCGCATCGCCGGCGAGAGCCGGCCGCGCCTGCGCGCGCTGCAGGCGGAGGCCGAGCGCCGCGGGCTGTGCTTCATCCGCGACGACCGCTACGTGTCCGTCGGCATGGGCGCGGGCTCGCGGGTGTGGCCGGCGGAGCACCATCCGGACGCGGCGGCGGTGCCGTGGGATGAATTGACAAACCTCCCCGTGGCGATCGTGACCGGCACGAACGGCAAGAGCACTACCACGCGTCTGCTCGGCGCGATCATCGCCGCCGCCGGCAAGGTGGGCGGATTCAGCAGCACGGATTTCGTCCAGGTCGGCGACGAGACGGTGGAGACCGGCGACTGGGCCGGGCCGATGGGCGCGCGGCTGGTGCTGCGCCACCGCAAGGTGGAGATGGCGGTGCTGGAGACCGCGCGCGGCGGGATGTTGCGACGCGGGCTGGGCATGCCCTGGTCTGACGTGGCTTGCATCACGAACGTGGCGCCCGACCACCTCGGCGAGTGGGGCATCGCCGATCTGGATCAACTGGCCGACGTGAAGTTCATCGTGCGGCATGGCGCGAAGCGCCTCGTGCTGAACGCGGAGGACGAGAAATCAGTCGAACGCGCCGCGCAGTGCGCGCAGCCGATCACCTGGTTCGCGACGCGTGACGGGCTGCCGCGCTTGCATGCGCACGCTCAAGCCGGCGGCATGGCCGTCGTCAGCGACGGCGCCACGCTCTGGCTCTGCGAAGGCGCCCGGCGCACTGAAATCCTGCCGCTGGCGCAGATTCCCATCACCCTTGGCGGCGCCGCGCGCTTCGACGTCGCCAACGCCGCCGCCGCCACTGGAGTGGCGCTGGGCCTCGGGCTGCCGCTGGATGCAATCCGCGCCGGCCTCGCCGCCTTCCGCAGCGACGCGCGCGCCAATCCTGGCCGCCTCAACGAGTTCGACTTCGGCGGCGTGCGCGCGCTGGTGGATTTCGCGCACAATCCGCACGGGCAGAGCGCGCTCTACGAGATGGCGCGCGCGCTGCCGGCGCAGCGGCGCCTGGTGATGGTGGGGCACGCCGGCGACCGCACCGACGAGGACATTCGCGAGGTCGCGCTGACGGCCTGGCGCGCCGGCATGGACCGCATTCTCATCAAGGAGCAGGAGAAGTATCTGCGCGGGCGCGCTCCCGGGGTGATTCCTGGCATCATGCGCGAGGCCCTGCGCGCCGCCGGCTGCCCCGACGAGCGCATCGGCATGCATCCCGACGAGCTCGACGCGACGCGTGCCGCGCTCGCGTGGTCGCGCCCCGGCGATCTGCTGCTCGTGCTCGCGCTGGCGCAGCGCGAGGAGGTGCTGGCCTATCTCACGTCGCTGCGCGCGTCCGGCTGGCTGCCGGGCCAGCCGGTGCCGCCGGCCGCCGGCTAGACTGCGGCTGCCCATGAAGCGCTTTCTGCGGGAGCGGCTGCCGCTGGTGGACTTGCTGGCGGCGCCCTTCGTCTGGTTGGCGGCGATCCTGCTGCGCACCGTGCGGCGCGTGGGCGTGCAGAGACTGCCCCGATCGAAGCGCATGCTGCTGCAGGCTGGAGTTTTTCCGGTCCGCGACCACTTCTACGAGCCGCTCTTCGACGCGAAGCACCTGCGCCGCTCGCTGGACGAGGACCGCAAGTTGCCGGGCATCGATTGGAACGTGCCCGAGCAGTTGGAGCTCCTGGGCAGAATCCGCACCAGCGCCGAACTCGACGACGTACCCCAGAGCTCGGACGACCCTCTGACCTTCCACTGGAGCAACGGCGCCTTCGACAGCGGCGACGCCGAGTTCTGGTACCACCTGATCCGGCTGAAGAAGCCGGCGCGCATCTTCGAGATCGGCAGCGGGCATTCGACGCTGATGGCGCGCCGGGCCATCCGCGCCAATCAAGCCGAGGCGCCTGGATATTCCTGCCAGCATCTCTGCATCGAACCCTATCAGATGCCCTGGCTGGAGCGCGCAGGGGTGACGGTGCTGCGCCAGCGCGTGGAGGAGTTGGACGTGGCGTTCTTCCAGCAGCTCGAGCGCGGCGACGTGCTGTTCATCGATTCCTCCCACGTCATCCGTCCGCAGGGCGACGTGCTCTTCGAATATCTGGAGCTGCTGCCGACCCTCAAGGCGGGCGTGATCGTCCACGTGCACGACGTGCGCTCGCCGCGCGACTATCTGCGGCGCTGGTTGTTCGACGAAGTGCGGCTGTGGAACGAGCAGTATCTGCTGGAGGCGTTCCTGACCCACAATCGGGAGTGGAAGATCCTTGCGGCCCTGAATCACCTGCAGCACCATCACGGCGAGTTGCTGCGCGAGAAGTGCCGGCATCTCACTCCGGAGTGGGAGCCGATGTCCTTCTACATGGAGAAAATCGGCTAAACCTTCATCCGCATGATCGGCCGCTTCTTCGAGCGCCGCGCCGCCTCGCGGAAGCCGGCACGCTCGAAGCCGCTGGCCACGCCGGTCCACAGGAACACGTCGGGCAGTTTGGGCGGATTCTCGGTGGGATAAGCCTCGAGCAACCGCGCGCCGCCCTTCTTCGCCAACGCCGCCGCGCCTTTGACAATCTGCGGCATCAATCCCTGATTGCGCAGGTCCTTGCGCACGTACAGACACGTGATGGACCACACCGGCTGCTCGTCCACCGGCTTCAGCACGCGCGAGCGCGCCAGCGCGTCGAACTCCTCGCGCGGCCCCACCGAGCACCACGCCACCGCCTCCTTGCCGACGTAGCCGAGCACTCCCGGCGGCGGCCCCTTCGTCACGCGCGCCTTCATGCGCCGCTTGTTGCCGCCCGCCTTCCCGGCCTGGTACTGCGCCTTCGGCAGGCGCATCGCCATGCACCAGCAGCCGCCGCAGGCGCCGCGCGGACCGAACAACTTCTCGAAGTCGGCCCAGCGCGCGGGCGTCAGCGGATGGACGGTGAGTTTCGGCACGATCGGCGGCGGCGCTCAGCTGCGGCGCAGGGAGGCCGCGTCCAGGCGGCGCGACTCGGCGTCAGCGTAGCGCTTGCGCATCGTCGGCAGGAGGCCGAAGAACACCACGGTGCCGATCAGGCCGAGGATGCCGAAGGGATACCAGATGCCGTAGGGCTGGCCCAAGATCAGCGCCACGATGCCGGCGATGAGCGAGACGGTGCAGGCCAGCGCCACGGCCGTCATGCTGCCGAGCACGAGCCCGCGATGGCGTCCGGCCTGGGCCGCCTTCGAGCCGAAGCTCCCGAACACGCCGCCGAGAACGCCGAGCACCGCGCCGCCGATGCCGCCGTAAAGGCTGCCGAAGCGCTGCGGGTCAAACCAGGGTTCGACGGCGTCGGATTGTGAGAGAAGCAGGTGGAGGATCGGGCTCATGGGAGAAGTTCGCGGTGGAGTTTGAGGGTGGCCTTGGCGGCGGTGGTGCTGATCTGGCCGTCCTCGACCAATTTGGCGAGGTGCTCGGCCATTGGGTCGGGCTGGCGCCCGGCTTCGAGTTCGGCGATGCGCGCGATAAGGGCGTCGAGGCGCGCGCGCAGGGTGGGGTAGGAGACCTGGTGCAGCGCGGCCACGTCCTTGAGGGAGCCGGAAGCCTTCACCAGATCCAGGGCCAGGTCCCGGTCGGCGGGGCTGAGCTTCTCGAGGGGGTGCGGACTCGCCATCACGAGGAGCATACTCAACAAAACGAAAACTGTTTGCGAATTGCGAAAGTTCAGCCCGAATCGTTAAGGCCTTAACCAAGGCCCGCGATCCCTTCCGGCACCTACCCTCCTTCCGTGGAGGCCTCCGTCCCTCTTCCCTGCAACCTCCCGGCCCGGGCGGCGGTAGAGAACCCGGTGCAGAGCCGGCTGGCTTCGGAGATTCCCTCCTTGCGGATTCTCCTGCGGCGGCTGGCGGGCGGAAACCCGCACCTCGATGCCGAGGATCTTCTGCAGGAAACCATGCAGCGCGCCATCCGTTACCAGGCTTCCTACCAGCCGGCCCAGCCGCTGGGCGCCTGGCTGCACGGGATTGCGCTGCGCGTGTTCCTCGACGCGCGCGCCCGCAGCCAGCGCCTGCCGGCTTCGCTGGGGGACGGCGACGGCGAATTGGCCGCGCGGCCACCGGCGGCTGCGCCGGAATTGTCAAATGATCTGCCGCGCCTGCTCGCCGAGCTGCCGCGCGTCGAGCGCGAGGCTCTCGAGCGCTTCCATCTGCGCGGGCAGAGCATCGCCGAGGTCGCGCGCGCGATGGGCGCGGCCGAGGGCACGGTGAAGTCCTGGCTGCACCGCGCGCGCCACCGCATCGCCGCGAAGGCCTCCGCGGAGGATTGGCTGTGAGCCGCGCCGGTTATCTGGAGGCGCTGCACGCCGTCCTCGACGAGCGCCGCGATCCGCTCGACGACGCGGCCGTGCGCGACTGGCTGGCGGCGCATCCGGAGGATCTTCCGGAATTCGCGGCCTTGCGCGCGGTGTTGGCGGCGCCGGTGCTGGCCGATCCCGCACTGCCGCACAACGAGCCCGCGCAGGCCCAGATGAACGCGTCGCCGTTGCGGCCGCCGACGCGCCGCACCCTCTGGCCGATGGCGCTGCCTCCGCTGGCCGCCGCCGCCGCGCTGCTGCTCTTTCTGCAGGCCGACCGCGCGCCCGCGCCGGCCGCGGCGCCGGAGCCATTGTCCGGCATCCTCGCCTCCACGAGCACCGTGCTCGTCGAACCGGCCATCGGCGTCTACCAGCCCGTCACGGGCGCCGGTGTGCTTGCCTCCTCCGTCACTCACACCCGCAACTCCGGATTCTGATGCTCACCATCGTCACGCTCCTACTTTCTTCCACGCCTGCGCCGACTTGGCAGGACGTCGCGATTCAGCAGGGGATCCAGCGCGAACTTCGCATCCATGCCTTGGGCGCCTTGGCCTTGCCGCGTGATTTGCAAGTCAAGTTGACGCATCGACCCACCACGGAGGAACAAGCAATGGAGAGCCGCGTCCGCAACTACCTGGGCAACCTGGCACGGAGCGAAGACGCCGCCGCGCCACGCGACTCAGATACCCGCACGCGGCTCAATTTCAGCTTCGAATCCAACCTCGAACCTGATCCTGCAGTGATTCGAGACTACGCCGCGCTTGCCACGCGATTCTGTGAGCCCGCCATCGATCCCGCAGAGGAGCGCATCCAGCCCGAAGATCAAGGCTTTCTCATCGCCTACCTTCAACCCGCGCAGCACGAGTGGTTGGAGAAGTTCCTTGCACTGCAGCGTCCTCCCTCAGTCAACTGGATCGCGGAGGCCACGGTTCAAATTTGCACCGTTCCCTCAGGTGCGCTCAAGGAGATGGATCTCGAAGGTTCCGCCACCCTTCTCGCCGACCACCAGGCCATTGCAGGCATGCTGTCAGCCCTGAGCGCGAAGGGAGCAGAAGGGGTGGTGTCTCCCAAGCTCAGCTTCTTCCCGAATCAGCGCAGCAATCTGTCGGTCCTCGACGAGGTCGCCTACGTGAAGACCTACGAGCTGCGGATCATCGAGCCGGGATCGATCGAAATCGCCGATCCCATCGTGGACGTGATCAAGGAAGGGCAGATCGTGAGTCTGCGTGCCGTTCAGGTCGCCGACGCTTTGTACGGCCTGGAAATCGAGAGCGTAATCTCGGAGATCGAGCGCCCGATCCCGACCAAGAAGATCAAACTCTCGCCTCTGCATCCCACTGAAGTCGAAATTGGCATGCCGCAGGTGCGCACCGCCACCGTGAACGCGACCGTGCGGCTGGCCGACGGCGCCGGGGTGTTGCTGATTGCCAGCGGCTTGGCCAAGGATCGTGATCTCGCCGTCGTTCTGACTTTCAAGCGCGCGCCGGTGCCGCCGCCGCAGACCTTGACGCCGCCGGAGCGCTAAAGATCCCTGACCCGCTTCTGCCGCACGAAGTTCGTGATGAAGCGGAAGGCGGATTCGTCGAAGACCTGCTGCGCCGTGTCGCGCGTGTTCTTCCACCACTTGGCGTCACGCTGCTCGCGCCAGGCGGAGTACTCGAGCGCCATGTGGTCGAAGGCGTAGACCATCCGCTCTTCGGGCTTCTTCAGATTGGGCGCGTTGGCGATGCCCTGCTCCTGGAAGTGGTTGGCGCTGTCGAGGATCAGCCCGTGCCCGACCTCGAACCACGCCGCCAGATTGCCGCAGCCCCAGCGCGCCGCGCAGCCGGGCGAATCTACCAGCACTTCGCAGCGCTCGGGCTGCAACACCTCGATCAGGTGCGCGCCCTGCAGGTCGTAGATCGGCTCGGTCTCGTGCGGAAACACGCCCTGCAGATAGGGTGAATCCGGATCGCAGGCGCGCGCCTCGACGCGGTCGAGGATCGTGCCCTCCTCGTGGCCGGGGTACATGCGCAGCACGCCGGGATAGAGCTGCGCGATGGTGTGCCCGAGGGACCAGCAAGAGCCGAAGAAATAGCCGCCGGTGTAGAGGTGCCACTGCAGGGCCTCCAGGTCCGAGGCTTCGATCTCGCCGGTGCAGTTCGACACGTAGACGGCGAAGGGGTGCAGTTCAGAACTGGCAACTTTGCCCGCCGAAGTCAGGCGGTGGGGGATGCCGATGCGCGTGAGCAGGGTCTCGATGGCGTCGCCGCGCGACTGAAACACCATCACGTCCAGATCGGCGAAGGAGCGCGCGCGCGATTCGGAGAAAGCGTACTCCTTGCCGCGCTTCTCGGCCTCCTCCGGCGTCAGCAGTTGGATGAGATTTTGATTCTTGTTCCACCATTCGGTGTAGGGCGCGCTCTTGCGCTCGAACTTCTGATACGTCAGGCGAATCAAAATCTCGTGCGCCGTGCGCGACACGCGCGGTTCCGCATCGTCCAGAAGCTTGATCAGAGAAGCCACCACCGCCTTGTCAAAGGTGTACAGCATGCCGACGGCCGCCGCGCCGCGCAGTTTCCAATCGGCGTGGCCCGTCATCTCGACGAGCCGCGCGATCCCCGCCTGATCCCGCACGCGCCCGAGCGAAATCGCCGCGCAGACCGCAATTTTCCAATCTGCGTCGCGGCTGGCTTCGATCAGCGCCGCAGCCGCGCCGGCCAGCGCCGGCACGCCCAGCGCCACGGCCGCCTTCTCGCGCACGGCGGCATCTTTGTCATGGCTCAGCCGGTCCATCAAGACCGCCGCGACTTCGGCGTCGGCGGCGCCGCGCGCCAGCACCAGCGAAGCCAGGGCGGCGCGGCGCACGCGCGCGCTGGCGTCTGATTTCGCCAGCGCCAGCAATCCAGTCTTGGCGTCGGCGTGGCTGGACCATGTGCGCAACGCGTGCGCCGCCGCCGCGCGCGTGCCTTCGTCGCTGCTGCCGACGCCCTTTTGCAGGATGCGCCAGCCCGGCTCGCCGATGGCTCCAGCCCAGGCGATGAAGCGCGCGCTCACGTCGGCCGGCGCCGCCGCGATTTGCTCGGCCGCCTGAGCGATCACCGGAGCAGCGAGACTGGCGTCGGCCGCGCAGGCCGTGGCCGCGCGCACCAGCCGCCGCGCCACGACGTCGTTGAGGCCCGGCTTGCTCATGGCCGTCGCCAGCGCCGGCAGCAGCGCCGGATCGCCGCGCCGCGCCAGGGCTTCGAGGGCCGCGCAGGGCACCCGCAAATCCTCGTCCTCGAACGCGGCGAGCAGCATCTCTTCGCGCTCCTCGGCGGGAGCCGCGTGCAGCGCCGCCGCCGCCGCCGCGCGGATCGCGGGGTCCTTGTCGCGCAGCTCGCGCCCGACTTCGCTGGCCGGCAGGGGCGCCGTCGCGGTGGTGGCGTACTCCGCCAGCGCCTGCAGCGCGCCTGGCCCGGTTTTCTTGGAGGAAGCCGCCGCCGCCAGCGCGTCCACGGCCTTCGGATCGTTGCTCGCCGCGAGCGCGCGCGCCGCCGCCGCACGCAACCGGCGAATCGGCGCTTCGGCCGCCAGTTGCGCCAGCTCCTTGGCCGCCGCGGCGCTCTTCATGCGCCCCAATGCGTTGGCCGCCAGTTCCGCCACTTCCCAATCGTCATCTTTCAGCGCGCTCAACAGAGCCTTGAAGGCTTTGGCGTCGGCCTCGCCGCGCGCCTCCAGGCCCGCGACCGCCGCGATGCGCACCAGCGGGTCCTTGTCTTTGACGTCCTTGACGGGATCGCCGGAGCCCGCGGCGCCGGCGGCCGGATCTTGCAGCGCGAGGAGAGCGAGTGTCAGCAGCATTCTTCACCAGACTAGCGCGCGAAGCGCCGCGCGTCTCCTTCGGACTTTCACTGCGGCGAAGTTCACGCCCGCGACACCGAATCTTGGAGCAGACGGACTAATTTTCCTGCGCCCACGTGGCACCACACCATGAAACATCCCCGCCTCTCCACCCTGGCCGCGCTGACCTTCGGGGTCGCCGGTCTCGCGGCATCCGCCGCAGCGGCCCAAGCGCCGAACACCACCCCCTACCCGCCGATGCTGCGCGGCGACACCGCCGCGACCAACAACGGCTGGGAAGTCCAGGCTCTCTTCACCGTCAGCGAAGGCGGAGCGGGCTACGTGCCGCCCGGCATTCTCGACGGCATCGGCGCCATCAAGGGCCCGGGCTCATCGGCCTACGTGTTCGTGAACCACGAACTCGGCGCCAGCGTCGGCTACCCCTACGCGCTGGCCAACGGCACGGTGCTGACCGGCGCCCGCATCTCGGGCTTCCAGATCCAGCGCAAGATCGTCAACGGCCTGCCCGAGACCAAGATTCTCGCGGGCCGCAACGCCTTTGACACCGTGTATGACCGCGCCTATCAGCTCGTGACCAGCCCGGCGCAGATCAACGAGACCGGCCACGCCACGAACGGCTTCTCCCGCCTCTGCTCCAGCGTCGCCGTCGCCGCCGGCACCTACGGATTCGTCAACAACGTCTACTTGACCGGCGAGGAGACCGGAATCTCCGGCCACCCGCACGGCGGCTCGCTGTGGGCGCTCGACATCAAAGGCGGAGCCCTGTGGGCGGTGCCGATGGCCGGCCGCATGGCATGGGAGAACGTCGCGCCGATGAGCACCGGCAACCCGAACCAAGTCGCGCTGCTGTGCGGCGACGACGACGAGGCGAACCCGCTCTATTTCTACGTCGGCGAGAAGAACGCCATCGGCGACGGCTCCTTCCTCGACCGCAACGGCCTCAAGGTCGGCAAGCTCTACGCTTGGAAGGCCGACAACGGCGACGTGAACCCGGAGCAGTTCAACGGCCTCAACGCCAGCCGCACCGGCGCCTTCGTCGAAGTGACGGTGTTCGACGCCAACATGGCGGGCCAGCCCGGCTACGACGCGCAGGGCTACGCCGACATCACCACCCTGCACGACGAGGCTGATGCCCTCGGCTGCTTCGACTTCTCGCGGCCCGAGGACTTGGCCGTCAATCCGCTCGACGGCACGCAGGCGGTCTTCGCCTCGACCGGGCGCGGCAGCATCTTCCCCTCCGACAATTGGGGCGACGTTCTGATCCTGGACGTGGACTTCAGCACCCTGAAGGCCGATCTGGTGATCATCCACGACGCCGACGACCTGGCGGTGCCGGATTCCGGCATCCGCAGCCCGGACAACCTCGAGTGGGCTTCGGACGGCAAGATCTACGTCAACGAAGACCGTTCGACCTCGCCTTCCTCGCTCTTCGGCGGCACGACGGGCATCGAAGCCTCCGTGTGGCAGCTGGATCCGGTGACGCGCGCCTTCACGCGCATCGCCGAGATCGATCGCACCGCCGTCGCGCCGACGGGCTCGACCGACACCTCGCCGTCTGACATCGGCAACTGGGAGTCCTCGGGCGTGCTGGACGTCACGCACCTCTTCGAAACCCTGCCTGGCGAGCGCCTGCTGCTCGTGGACGTCCAAGCTCACAGCGTGAAGGACGGCCCGATCGGCGGCTCCACCAACCTGGCCGAAAGCGGTCAGCTTCTCTTCCTCTCAAAAATCGTCAAGTAGTCATCCGCCCACGGCGGTCACATCCCCTGGGGGGCGGACGGAGCGCGAGCGCTTCGTCCGCCCTTTTTCTTCAGCGCGGAACTTCGCCCAGTGCCGCGGCCACCCAGGGCTCGATCGCGGCGGCCCAGGCCGCGTAGCCGGCGGGGGAGAGATGCAGACCGTCGCCGCCAAAGAGTTCGGCGCGCAGGCTGCCGTCGGGCAGTGTGAAGTGCGGCTCCAAGTCGAGCGCCGAGGCGCCCAATTTGGCGTTGATCGCGCGCACGGCGACGCGCGCCGGATCGTCCGCCACGAAGCCGCGCGGCAGCACCCCCAGCAGAAGGATCCGCGCGCCAGGCGCCAGGCGCAGCGTAACCTCCACCACGGCCGCGATGCCGCGCGCGACGTCGTCGGGCGCGTCGGTCCCCACGTTGTTGGTGCCGATCAATATCACG
>CAYVPL010000061.1:0-12086 GCA_964453755.1 uncultured Planctomycetales bacterium | reverse complement strand
GATGCGAGCACCGACGTGGCCACTTCCGGCAGCGAAGTGCCTGCCGCGACGATGGTGAGACCGATGACGAGCTCGCTGACGCCGAAGGCCAAAGCGATGGCCACCGCGGCGCTGACCAAATAGTGAGATCCCGCGATCAGCAAAGCGAGACCTCCGACCACCAGGCCGAGGTCCACCAGCCACGAGTGCCGACCGAATGCCTTCTCCGCATACTCCTCGGCAAATTCCTCCTTCACCGCCGCGCTCTTCTCGCCGCGCGCCAGGCTCACCTGCAGGGCCGAATAGCCGACGATGCCCAGGAACAGGAGGGCCGCTTCCCAGAAGCGAATCACGCAGTCCAGCGCCATGACCCACAACAGGAGCGAGGCGCCGATCATGATCGGCACGTCCAGGCGCACCATGCGAGCGGCAACGGTCAGCGGCGCCACCAGCGCGGAAAGTCCCAAGATCGCCAGCACGTTGAAAATGTTGGAGCCGACCACGTTGCCGACGGCGAGATTGGGCTGGTCTTTCCAAGCCGAAATCACGCTGACGGCCATCTCCGGCGACGAGGTGCCGAAGGCCACGACGGTCAGGCCGATCACGAGCGGCGAGATGCCGAAACGCGCCGCCAGATGGCTGGCGCCGCGCACCAGCAGTTCGGCGCCTGCCACCAGGGCCACCAGCCCTCCGGCAAGGCTCAGCCAGACGATCCAGTTCATCCCCGATCAGGCGCGGACGTAGTTGCCTTCCATGAAGGGACCCCACTGCTTGCCGTCCGGCGAAAACTCCATCTTGAAGCTGTAGCGGCCGGATCCCGCCTGCGCGAGGTCGAAGCTGCAGCGGCTGTGCCCCATCGGATTCTGGCTGGTCAGCACCAGGCTCTGACCTTGGAACTGGCCGCGGAACACGTTGACCGGCGTGCCCATGCTGTCCCACCAGTGCATCTGATATTCCTTGGCCCCGCCGTCGTAGGTCATGACGCAGTGTCCCGTGAAGGAAACCGCGCCGCCGCGGCTTTGCGCGTAATTCTGGACGATGGCGAAGCCGTCCAGCGCCAGCTGATTGTCAATCTTCGCATCCGCCATGCCGCCTTGCGGATCCCAGGGCGAGGGGTGCATCTTCTCCTGACCCTTCCACTGGCCGGCCAGAACGTTGAGGCGCTGATGCGCCGCGGTGGGTTGGGGCATCTCCATGGCTGCGCAGCCTACAAAATCGCGAGCTTCAAGCCGGCCAAGGCCAGCACCACGGCCAGGGCCCGGCGCATGGCCGGCGGCGCGAGCCGGCGCGCGCCGATCCAACTGCCCAGCGCGCCGCCTAGACCGGCGGCCAGCAGCCACTGCGGCAATTGCGCGGGCAGCTCGGCTCCGCGTGTCAGATGGCCGGCGAGGCCGGTCAGCGAGTTGCCGAGAATGAAGGCCGCGGACACGCCGGCGACCACGCGGGCGGTGCCCCAGCGGCAGAGCAGAAGCAGGGGCGACAGAAAGACGCCGCCGCCGACGCCCGTCAGCCCGGAAAGCAGGCCGAGTCCGGCGCCCACGGGCAGCGTCACAGCGTGCGGCGGCGGGCGCACCAGTCCTTCACCTGTGGCGGAGGCGCGGGCGCCGGCGAACAGTCGCCAGGCGGCGAAGATCAGCACCACGCCGACCACCGGACGGTAGAAGACCTCCGGCAATTCGATCCGCCCGCCCAGATAGGCCGCGGGCGCCGCAGCCAGGGCAAATGGCCAGTAGAGCCTCCAAGAGAAAGCGCCGGCGCGCACGAAGCGCACCGTGCCGATGCCGGCCACCAGCACGTTGAGGGCCAGGGCTGCCGGCTTCATCTCGGCCGCCGCCACGCCCGCCAACGCCATGGCCGCGAGGTATCCACTGCCGCCCCCGTGCCCCACCATGGAGTACAGCAGGGCCGCCGCGAATATCGCCGCCACCAGGAGCGCCTCGGGCATCGGAACCTAGTCTAAAATGGCGGAGCCCCTCACACCTTTTCACAATCCATGCGCAACCTCGCCTTCATCTTTGCCTGGGCCGGACTTGTCCTGCCGGCTGCCGCTCAAACCACCCACACGGTCTCGGTCGGACCGAACATGACGAACACCTTCTCGCCCAAGAATCTGACGATTCAGGTCGGCGACACGGTGCAGTGGGTCTGGGCTGGCGGCATCCACAACGTCGTCTCCAACGACGGCTACTTCACTTCCGGCGGCCTGGTCGGACCACCGAACACGTACAGCCTGACCTTTGACAATGCCTTCCTGTCCGTGGCGCCGATCTCGGGCAACGTCTACGGCTACCAATGCGCCCTGCACGGCCCGATGGGCATGACCGGCACGGTCACGGTGACCACCCCCGGCAAGCCGGTGCTCACGGTGACTGACCCGTCGCCGGGCGGCAGCGTCACCATCACCACCTCGGCCGTGACGCCGGGCGGCAACGTGGTGACCGGCTACTCGATGAACGGCCGCGGCCCGGTCAACACCGTCTTCGGCCCCGCGCTGCTCACGCCGCCGATCAACCAGCTGCCGCCCAAAGCCGCCAACGCGGCCGGCGTGGCCACGCTGACTCTGCCCGTTCCGGCCAACGTGCCGGTGGGCACTCAGGTGTGGCTGCAGTCCGTAGACCTCAGCGCCGGCATTCTGTCGAACGGCGTGCGCGTGACGGTCTAGACTTTCGTCGAACCGGCTTCCGGCAATCCCAGGCGCGCCGCGAGGCGCGCCGGGACGAAGAAGTGATTCACGCTGACGGCGGGATTGTGCCCGTCGGGCTGCGTGGTCGGATAAATGCGTCGCGAGCGGGTGCACCAGGCATCCGCTCGCACGTAGCCGGCGCGGCGCGCGCAGTCGTCCCAGGCGGCGCGCAGCGCGTGACCGCCGTGGCGCGGCGCGCGCGGCGTGGCCGGGCGCAGGCCCTGGCCGGATTTCTCGTGCACCCAGCGGAAGCCGGCGTGATAGGTGTTCCAGGCAGTGGCGCGCAGGTCCTCGACGGCCAACGCGTTCTCTTCGGTGAAGAGCAGCACGATGCCGGCGCGCTCGTAGCCGGCGAACACTTCCACCATGCGCTCGTCCGACTGGTCGCGCACCTCGTGGAAGCCGTTGCCCACCATCATCACCGCGCCGGCGGCGGCGGCGCCGTGCGCGTTGAGGGCTTCGAGCAGCGCCTCCGGCCGGCCGATGTCGGCGCGGCGCACGAACACCATGTTGGCGGGCAGGTGGCCGGCGCTCTGCTCGGCCAGCGCGGCCTCGATGGCGGCGTCCTCGAGGTCGGCGCCGAAGTAGCGCAGATCGGCGTCGCCGGAGCGCTCGCGGCGCAGGCGCGTGGCTTCGCCACGGCCGCAGGCGTGCTCGATGAAGACCTGGTAGCGGAAGCCGGTGTCGCGGCAGAAGGCGTCGAGGGAATCGTGGGCGCGCGTGAACGAGGCGCGGTTGGCCTCCTGGCTGGCGGCGACGTTCTCGTCGCGGTGCACCCAGGCGCGCGCGTCGGCGCCGCGCAGGATTTCGACGCCGTGCTCCAGATACGGGTGATAAGTCTCGATGATGCCGAAAGGCCCGGCGGCGCGCGTGAAGCCGCGGGCGCCGAGCGCCGTGATTCTGGCGCGATCGGCTCCAGCGCTGTGCACCCAGCCGCAGGCTTCCAGAATGCGCAGCGCGCCCGCCGCCAGCTCCGGATGCTGCGGAGCCAGCGCCACGGCTTCCAGGACGTTGCCTTCGGCGGGCGCAGAAACGCTGCCGGCGGCGCGCATGGCCAGGATGAGAGGCAGCAGGCGCCAGCCCAACTCCACTTCCTCGACCGTCGCGAGCCAATGATTCTGGCGCTCGTCGGTGCGGCGCGGCGGACGCTCGCCCAGATCGGAGAGGATGCGCGCATCGGGAGGGCTGAGAGTCTCGCCGTTGAGCAGCCGCCGCCAGAGCGAGGTGGCGCTGACGACTTGGCCGGGGCCGAGCACGCCGAAGCGCTCCAGGATCTGGCGCGCGCGCGGATGGCCGGCGATGCGGAAGTGATCGCCATAGGACTCGACCAGGCCGCGCGCCTGCAGGAACGTCAGATCCACTTCCAACTCGCGCGGCACCAGCGGAACTCCGTGCGCCTCGCAGCGCTGCGGCGCCAGCGCGTCGCCGGCCAGCAGGCGCCGTGTCAGACCCAGGCTGGCCAGATTCGCCAGCAGATTGCGCAGCAGCCAGAGGTCCGGCGGCGCGGTGACGGCGGCCGTGGCCACCACCTGCCGCACGACTTGCAGGACGCGGCGCGCATTGTCCCCCGCCGGGTCGGCGGGGAGGACGGTTTCCAGCGTGGCGCAGACATCGAGCACCCGCTGCCCCTGGCCGAAGAGGTGCGCAATCTCGTCGCGCAGCGTTTCCCAGGCTTCGCGCGCCAGGAAGGGATAACCGGCGCTCGTCGTTCCCGCGGGCGTCTCACACAGCGCGGCCAGCCGCCGCGCGACCGGATCGTTGCCGGTTCCGGAGGCGGCGAGCAGGGATTCCGCGAAGGACATCGCAGAGATCCTAGTCGCGAGTCGGCGTCAAGTCGCTGCGCGCGGGGTCCACGTCGAAGGCGAGGCTGCGGAACCACGGGAACAGGTCCTCGCCCACGGCGTGGCTCCAGACGGCGACGCAGTCGTCCAGGGTGTAGGAGGCGCGGTCGGCAGGGACGACGGCGCGCTTGGCGCGGAAATATTTCGCCATCGCGCCGGGGCCGTGCCGCCGCTCGAGGTCTTCGAAGACGAAGAAGGATTTGCCCCAGACGAGACTGTGGGAGGCTTCGGCCGATTCGGGATTGATGCGGTTCAGTTCCGGGTCTTCGCGGCGCGCCGCGGCGATGGCGGCGTCCAGAGTCTGCTGCGCCTCCGGCATGTTCATGCGCCGGCCGACCTCGATGCCGAGCCACGTGGCGATCGGCTCGTTCCACAAGGGCTCGGGATGCGGCAGCACCCACGAGTGGCCGGCCTCGTGGCCGATCAGCTCCACCATCGGATAGCGGTGCTCCGGATAATTTCCCCACCAGGCGCCCAGCGCGATGCGCTCGCCGCTGCTGAATCCGCCGCCGCCGGTGGGCAGGATCAGGAGTTTCTTGATCATGCCCGGTGCCGGCTCCACGCCGGTGATCGCCACCAGATGCGGACGCACCGCCTCGTACTCGGCGGCGATGCGCTCGGCGAAGGGCGCGGTGCCGTCGTGATATTCCAGGGTGAGCGGGCCGATCTCCCGCGTGTGCTCAGCCCAAGTAGCGCGATGCGGCAGCTTCGGGTCCACCGGCTTGGCGGCCGCGCACTCGAGCAGCAGCGGGCGGATCCACGAGGCGTTCACCGGATCGGAGGCATCCGGATTCTGGCCGAACAGGCCGCGGCTGCCGATCAGCACGAATCCGCGCTCCCAGCGGCGCCGCGCCAGCAGCGCGCGGCCGTCGGCGTCGCGCACCAGCGGCGTCCATTCCGGGCCGACGGTCAGCAACGTGCCGCCGCGATGAAAGACTTCCCTCGCCTCCGGCGGACCGGTCAACGGCAAACGCGGAGCGTCCAGGCTGAGGCGCGCGCCGAACCGCTCGGCCAACGCGGCGCCGGGCGGCATCGGCTTGGCGCCGTCGGCCATCAGCAGCACGGTGCCGCCGCTGCGCGCGAATTCCTCGACGCGCTGGATTGATTCCTTGCTGTAGGGAATCTGCGCTTCGCCCGCCGTCAGCACCAGGAGATTGGCGTTTGACAAATCCAGGCGGTGCAGGCTGCCCCAGTTGCGCGCGTCCTGCCCGGCGCCGGCCAGATACTGGTTGAAGAAGCGCCCGTCCAGGTAGAACGTGAAGGACTGGCTCAGGTCGCAGACGGAGTGCACCCGCGGCTCGGCCGGCGGTTGCGCCTGGCAGGCGGCGGCAAGGATGAAGGCGAGCAGCATCAATCTTGGAGGAGCACCGCGCGCACCGGGCTGGCGTCCGCGCCTTCGAGCTTGAGCGGCAGCGCGACGAGGGTGTAGAGGCCAGGTTGCACGTCCGTGAGGACCAGGCCCTCGAGGATCGCCATGTCGCGCGCGGCGACGGCGTGATGCGATTCCAGCACCTTGTCTTCTTGCGGATCGATCGAAGGCGTGTCGATGCCCACCAGATGCACGCCGCTGCGCCAGAGATATTCGATCAATTCGGCTGAGAGCGCGCCGAAGTCCGCGTTCCATTTCTCAGGATCGGGGAAGGTGCCGGTGCGGAAGAGCACGCGCTCGGCGCGCACGGGCTGCGTGAGGTGGCGCGGCCGCACGCGCTCGCCGCGGCCGATGGCGGCATCCATCACCTGGCAGGGCCCGTAGTAGCGCTCGAGTTCGCGCGCGTGGATTCCGGGCGCGCCGCCCGCGTAATGCCGCGGCGCGTCGGCGTGCGCGCCGAGGTGCACGGTGGCGCGGATCGCCGACAAATCGATGTTCGCGCCTTGCGCGATCTGTAGCGCCCATTCTGCAGCATAGGGCACGTCGCCGGGCCACACGCCGAGGCGCGGCGAAACCAGCGGCGAGATGTCCACGATGCGAGTCACGGCAGGAAAAGGGTAACCTCGCGGACATGAAGATCGCAGGATTCGCCCCGTTGCTGACCGGCCTACTGACCGCTTGCGCGGCAGCACCCGCCCAGCCTGAGGCTCCGCAGCCGCCGTCGCCCGCCTACGCCCAGCCGCGCCTCTTCGCTTACAACTTCGGCACCGGCCCGGACGGCGGACCTTGGCTGATGACGGTGGCCGATCTCGACGGCGACGGCTTCGGCGATCCGGTCGCCGTGTACCGCGAAGATCCCGGCTCGGTGCACCTGCTGCAGAACGTGCGCGGCGGCAAGTGCGCGGCGCTGGGCGAGGTGGCGAAGGGCACGGGAGCCGCGGAATCGCTCTCGGTGCGGCGCGAAGCGAGCGGCCGCGACGTGGTCGTGGTGACGCAGCGCGGCGGCGCGCCTGCGCGCGTGCTCTTCCGCGCGGAGGACGGGAGCTTCGGCGTGCGCGAGGACGATGCGGCCGCCGCGCTCGCGGTGGCGCCTCCCGCGAACGTCCCCCCCCCGGATGCGCGGAGCGCTCGCACACCGCCCGGCCTCGAGTTGCCCGAGGGCGCCGTCACGGCGGAAGGCGACGTGACCGGCGACGGCGTGGCCGACCTGCTGATCTTCCGCCGCGACTCGGCGTGGCGCGTCGGCTGGGACGTGGAACTGCGCGCCGGCCTCGCGCCGGGCGCGGCCGACTCCGATCAGGACGGCGCGACCAACGCCGAAGAGGCGCAGCACGGCAGCGATCCGCTCGACGGCGACACCGATCGCGACGGACTGCTGGACGGCTGGGAGATCCATGGCGAAGGCGGGATCGACATGCCGGGGCTGGGCGCGTCGCCGGTGCGCCAGGACTGCTTCGTCTACCTGCAGAACATCGGCGAGGTGGACGACGCCGGCACCGCGGCGGAGATCGAGCGCGCGGTGCAGACCTGGGCCGCGCTGCCCAACGTGAACCGCGACGGCAGCACCGGCATCCGCCTGCATCCGCTGTGGCTGCCGCACCTGGGCCCCGAGGCCGCGGCCAAGGCATGGTGGACGAACGCCGACGAGAACATGCCGAAGCGCGCGAAGGGCCTGGCGCATTACATCCAGATCGCGCCGGGCGGCGGCGGGCAGTCTTCGGAATTGGGCGACGCCGGCGGCTGCGGCGCGAACGCGCTGTGGGCCACTTTCTTGCACGAGTTCGGGCATCAGGTGGGATTGTCACACTCCGGCGGCGCGCTGCCCGGCATGTGCCCGATCTACACCTCGCTGATGAACTACGCCTATTCCTACGGCTTCGAGGACGACTACTGGAAGATCCACTACTCGACCGGCGCGCTGCAGGATCTGGAGTTGAACGAAACGGCGCTGCACGAGCGGCTGAACATCGCCTACGCGCGCCTCGCCTTCCTTGCGCGCGGCCCCTATTCCTTCAAGGTGCAGGAGGACGGAACCGGCACGCTCATCGACTGGAACCGCAACGGCACCTTCGAGACCGAGCCGGTGCGCGCCGACATCACGGACGTCTACGGCGCGGACGGCGGCATCCGCCACCACGTGGCGAAGACCATCGTGGGCGCGTCCATCGTCAACCATCGCGGGCAATTGTGGATCTTTTCCGTCAACCGCGAGAAAGTGCTGGAGGCGCGCTCGGCGTTGGAGACGGAAGGACAGTTCTCCGAGCCGATCGCGTTGACGCAAGTCACGGCGACGGGCGATCTGTGGGCCACCACCGACGGCGAGCGCCTCACGCTCTTCGTCCCCACCGCCGAGGGCGTGGCGGTGCTGGCCGCCCCCGCGGCCGCGGATCTGGCGGCGGCGGCGCCGATCCTCATCCCTGACACCGCCGGCGCGCACGTGAGCGGCTTCGTCCACGGCGGGCGCACGCGCGCGCTGCTGTGGAATGCGCTGGATCAGCCGGTGCGCATCAGCGAGCCCGGCGCGGACGGCGCCTGGCGGACGCCGCAGCCCTTCGCCGAACTGAAGAGCAGCATGGCGCCCTCGGGCGTCGCCGATCCGGCCAGCGGCGAGCTCGTAGTCGGCTACGGCACGGAGACCGTGAGCGAGGCCGGCACCGCGCGCGACTGGCGCGTGGCGCGCTATCTCCCGGCGGAGGACGGCGGCTGGACGCGGCAGTCCGAGCGCATCGTCGGCGGCGCGGGCATCGGCTGGTACGGCAACTCGCGTCCGGTGCTGCTGATCGAATCTGAGCCCACCGATCCGGCGCCGGGGCGGCTGCACTTCATCGCGCGCGGCTTCGTGGATCCGGCGGACGCCAACTGCTGCTGGTTCGAGGCCATCACCATCGGCGACGCTTCGCAGGCCGACGGCTGGCGGCTGCGCCGCTGGTATGACGAGTGGACGACCACCAAGTCCCCGGTGGGCGCGGCCTTCTACCAAGGCGATCTGGCGCTGTCCTACCGCTGGTTCGGCAACGTGCACGGCGACGACGACGAGAGCCTGCAAGTGGCCTTCCACGGCTTCAGCGTGCACGACCAGATCCTGCGCGACTTCGACGACGTCAGCGAAATCTCCAACTTCGGCCTGGCGCGCTCGATTCCGTGGCGCCATCCGGTCGAAAATTAGACCGCATGAGTCTCCTGCTCCTGGTCGCCGCGCTGGCCGTCGCCGGCGCCAACGGCGCCAACGACAGCTTCAAGGGCGTGGCCACGCTGTGGGGCAGCCGCACCACGGGCTATCGCACGGCTCTGGTCTGGGCGTTGCTGACGACGGCGGCCGGCGCGCTCGTCAGTCTGCTGCTGGCGCAAGGCTTGCTCGCGGCCTTCAGCGGCAAAGGTCTGGTGCCGCCCACGGTGGTCGCCGATCCCGGCTTCCTAGCCGCAGTCGGCTGCGGCGCCGCGCTCACCGTCGCCTTCGCCACGCGTCTCGGCTTGCCGATTTCCACCACGCACGCTCTGGTGGGAGGTCTCATCGGAGCCGGCCTCGCTGCGGGCGGGCCGGTGAATGCCGCGAATCTCGGCGGCGCTTTCCTGCTGCCGCTCGCCCTCGGACCGATTCTGGGATTCCTGATCGCCCGCTTGATCTATCCGGCGCTGCGCGCGGCGCGACTGCGCTTGGGCGTGCAGCGCGAACTCTGCCTCTGCGTCGGCAGCGCTGCTCCGGTGCCGGTGGCCCTCGCCGCCGACGGCAGCATGCGCGCACAGTCCAGCGGCGCAGCGTTCGTCCTGGCGGATCCCGCCGCGTGTGAGGAGCGCTATCTCGGCCGGATCGCCGTATGGGACGCGCAGCGCTTCGTGGACCGCTCGCACTTCCTCAGCGCAGGACTGGTCGGCTTCGCGCGCGGGCTGAACGACGCGCCGAAGATCGCAGCTCTGGCCGTGGCGGCGGCGTGGTCCGGCATCGGCGGCGCGGAGGCGGTGCTCGTCATCACCGTGGCGATGACGCTGGGCGGGCTGCTGGCCGCGCGCCGCGTCGCCATCACCATGAGCGAGCGCATCGCCCCGCTCTCGCATGGCCAGGGCTTCGCCGCCAACGCCGTGACGGCGGCGCTCGTGGGCGCCGCATCTCTGGCCGGCCTGCCGGTTTCCACCACGCACGTGTCCTGCGGCGCCATCGCCGGCGTGGGCACCGTGGGCGGAGGCGCGCGCTGGGCGGTCCTGCGCCGCATCGGCGCAGCCTGGTTGCTGACGCTGCCGTTGGCGGCGGCGCTGGCCGCGGCGACTGGCGCGTTAGTGATCCACGTGGACGACGCCGCGGCGGCGGTCGGCGTCCAACTGCGCCCGCTTGAGGCGGTCATAGAGGGGGCGCGCGTTGCGGATGGGTCCAATGCTCAACCCGGCGTCGCCCTGGTCGCTGGAGAGGATCACCACGCGGCCCAGCCCGAACAGGCGCTGGATCATGCTGGCGTCGAAGCTGATGTCCTGCACGCGCCACAGGTCCAGATTCTGAATCGTGCGCGAGAAGACGCCTTCCTCGTATTCAATGCGGTCGTTGGTGACGCGGAAGATGCGGCTGCGGAAGGCTAGATACTGATAACCCCCGTAGATCAGCGCGATCAGGCTCGTTCCGACGGCTAGCCAGAAGTAAGTTTGCCGCGAGCCGGAGCCCGGCTCGGCGCCCGCGGCCGCGACCGTCGCCCACAGGACCACCGCGAGCAGGACCAGCGTGAGAACGGCCGGGCCGAAGAGCGCGAGCGGCGAGATGGTGCCGGAGAAGAAGGTGACCGAGTCGGTGCCGGAGGGCGGGCCGGTGGGCTCCGGACGGTCGGGGTCGGGCAGCAGCAGGCCGCCGCCGACGAGCGTGCCCAGCAGCTCGCCGCAATAGCGGCACTTGACCGCGGCGGCCTTGATCGTTTCGCCGCAAAAGGGGCAGGGCTTGCTGTCGGGATCGCTCATCGGCAGCTCAGATGGTAGCGATCACCTTGAACTCCACCGCGATCGGCGTGGGCAGGGCGCGGATGGCAATCGTCGTGCGCGTGGCCTGGACGCTCGTGAAGTGCTCGGCCCAGACCTCGTTGTAGGCGGCGAAGTCGCGGTCCATGTCGATCAGGTAGACGGTGACGTCCACGATGCGGTCGAAGGAGCTGCCGGAGGCCTCCAACACCGCCTTGACGTTGGCGATGACCGCGCGCGTCTGCGCCTTAACGTCGTAGTCTCGCGCCTTGCCGTCCGGGCCGCGAACGGGCCCGCCCGGAATCTCGTTGGTCTTCGCATCGCGCGGCCCGATGCCGGACAGGAACAACAGATTCCCCACCCGCCGCGCGTGCGGGTAGGCGCCCACTGGTTTCGGGGCGGAATCGGTGCGGATGCCTTCGTCACCCATGGCGAGTCTGGAGCTGCAGAGACAATTACGAAGGATTAATGCCCGATCGTCAGGAAAATCCGTGTGTAGGATTCGCCAGGCACGATCTGTTCCCAGGTCAGGGCGGTCCAGTGCTCTTGGGCTACGGAATCATATTGATAGGACGCTGAAGGGCGCTGCAGTCCATCAGCGCAAACAATTGTCGAGGTCATGTCGCTGGCCATATCGTACTTCAATAACCCACATAGAGTCCCACTGACGATTCGCTCTGCGTAGCACCTGCGATGATTCAGCGCTGGGTTAGAAGGATGGTTACGCCCGTGCAATGGAACGGGTTTCCGATCCGGTCCAAGATTGTCCCAGCCTTGCGTCGGAAGCCAGTTCACCTTCGTTGCGCCGTTCGTGAAATCCCACTCTTCGTAGACCACGTCCCCATCTCCACCAGTGATGAAGTTGTTATATGCAATGGAAACGATGTGGGAGCCGGGCGAATTATCGCGGAAAGTAGAAAGGGTTGGGCGTCTGGTGACCGTTCCGACTACACCACTGAATAAGTGACTACCACGCGAAACATGATCTCCATTGATAGGGTCAAGGATCTCAAACAGGTGAAGAACGATACGACCTCCAATGCCGCCATTCTGGTCCAATACTTGTTCCTCGTACGCGAGGAAGAAATGTGCATCGGTTCCCGCCGGTGCCAACTCTGGGAGGATCAAGCCTGGAGATCCATCCGTAGACCCGTTGAAGCGTACGCCAAGTGCGAGTTCTGGGAATGCTACTGCAGATACAGCACCTGTTGTCGTATCAAGTACGCAAGTCTGGAAGCGCAAGTCGAACCCGCGCTTGAGATCCCCCGTTGGATAACTGAAG
>CAYVPL010000060.1:0-12115 GCA_964453755.1 uncultured Planctomycetales bacterium | reverse complement strand
ACCGCGGAGCGGATGGTGTGCGCGCGGTCCTCCGCGCTGATGCCGGTGATTACGCCTACGCGCGCCTCGATGGATTCGAGGAAGGCGGTGCCCATGCGCGAAGTGTTCTCGGCCACTTGCGGGCGCAGCTGCAGATGGTCGGCGAGGGCGCCGTCCAGGGCCAGGCAGATCAGGCCGCCGGCCTCCTTGCGCATGAAGTTGATGGCCGCGGGCGTCACCGCCTCGGCGGCCATGACCAGATCCCCCTCGTTCTCACGCCGGGGGTCGTCCACGAGGATCACCATGCGGCCCTCACGGACCGCCGCCACTGCCTCTTCGACGCGCGCGTAAAGCATGCCTGGACCGTGGATTGTAGCCGGACCACCCCCCCCTCCCGGGCCGGCCGAAATTTCCCGACGCGCGCCCAAACAGGCCATATCCTTCGGTGGAATCAATGTTTTTTAGGAAATTGCCGATGGAGGTCACGCCATGATTTTGCGCGGTTGGTCCACCCTGATCACCCTGGTGATCGGCGTCACAGCCCTGATCTGGGCGGCGCCCAAGTTCAACGAGGTACGCTCGCGCATGCGCGATCAGGACGCCGAGATCCGGGAACTGACGCACACGCTCATCGAACTGCGCACCGCGCAGGACGAGCGCCTCAGCAACGAGGCCGACTGGCGCAGCCAAGTGGTGAAGGATTGGCAGGGCGTGCTGGCCGAATGGGAAGGCACGCTGGCCGAAGCCACCAGCGCCGTCGAGCGTTCGGGCAGCGACCTGGCCGATCTGCGCCAGCGCCTCAACCAGAGCATGTCGCAGGTCGAAGGCCTGAAGAACACGGTGGCGGAGAACGCGGACCATCTGGCCAATCTGAATGGGCCGAACTCGGAAGTGCTGCGCGAGCGCATTCTGCATCCGGTCTTCCAGATCGACGCCGAGGAGTCGGTGGGCAGCGCGGTCCTCGTGTGGCACGGCGAGGACGCCGACGGCCCCTTCTACCTGGCCCTTTCGGCGCAGCACGTGCTGCGCGATCTGGTTCATCCGGGCGAAGGCGAGGCCGCGGCCGACGCCGGCGCCGACTCTGACAAACCGGCACGGCCGCTCGCCGCCGACCTGGATTTGTCGACCATCGACATCCCCTGCGTGTTCGATCAACTCGGGCCCAAGACGCTGCGCGTCAACGCCCGGCTGATCGCCGAGAATCCGGCGGCCGACCTGGCCTTGCTCGAGCTGCGCACCTCCCGCGATCTCGGCCCGGTGGCGCGCCTGGCCCCGCGGTCGGCCGCCGAGCGCGTGGACTCCTTCACCCCGATCTGGACCGTCGGCTGCCCGCTCGGCACCACCGCCCAGGCCACGCGGGGCGAAGTGACCCGCACCGACTGGAAGGTCGGCTCGCAGCCCTATTGGATGGTGTCGAGCCCCGCCTACTTCGGCAACAGCGGCGGCGGCGTGTTCCTGGCGGATTCCTTGGAACTGGTGGGCGTGTTTTCGAAGATCTACACGCACGGTTCCTACCGGCCGCAAGTCGTGACGCACATGGGACTGGCAGTGCCGCTCCCGGTGCTGCACGACTGGCTGGCAGAGGTCGGTTACGGCTTCCTGACGCCCGGCTGGTCCGGGACGCCGGCGGAAGCCGAAAGCCGCTGAGAGTCGAGCGACGCGCAGGGTTCCAGTGACTAAACTGGAGCCTTGCGCATGCGCCTTCGTCCTCTCCTGCTGTTCGCCGCTCCCACCCTTTTCCTCGCGCCGGCCCAGGAGCCGGCCGTCGTCCCCTTCGAGGCGGCGCGCGCGCTGCTGAGCGCCGGGCAGCACGAGGAGGCGCGCGTCAGCGCCGAACTCGAGCTGGCCAGCCGCCCCTACGACCACGCGGGCTATCAGCTGCTGCTCGATCTCGCCGACCAGGCGGACAACGACGCCGCGCGCCTGCACTGGGGCAAGTGGCTGTACTGGTCTCACAAATACGGCGGCCGCAGCAAGGACGCGACCGAAATTGCGGCGCGCATGACCAACGTCTACGAGGGCTGGAACCGCGACGAGGCCATCGTGCAGTCCTGGAGCGAGGCCACGCTGAAGGCGGCGAAATCCGCCGCGGGCAAGAAGCAGTACCGCCTGGCCGGACACCTGTTGTCGAAGCTGCTGGCGCTGAATCCGACGGACAAGACGATCCAGCGCGAGTGGGACGCGGTCGTGGACAAGGCCGGCCAGGAAGTGTCCGGCGGCGGCTTCCAGGCGGCCGAAGTGCGGCGCAAGTCGGCCTCGTGGATCGGCAAGCAGAACGCCAAGCACGAGGACTGGGAGTCGCGCTTCATGGAGAAGTCGCGCTACTACGACGTCGAAACCAACCTCGACTACGAGTTCTTCATGACCGTCCAGTCGGCGATGGACGAGATCTACGAGTTCTATCAAGAGACCTACGACTACAAGAAGAAGACGCCGCGCGTGCGCCTGGCGGTGCACCGCAAGCGCTCGGACTTCGACCGCTTCTCGCAGGAGGTGCTGGGCCGCGCGATGCCGAGCGAGTCGGTCGGCGGCTACTGGGTGGCCGGCCTCAACACGGTGGCGGCCTACGACCGCTCCTACGGCAATCCCAACCAGACGCGCGAGGATTTGTGGATCACGCTCTTCCACGAATCCAGCCACCAGTTCATGACCATTCTCACCGAGAAGGTCGAGCGGCGCGGGATCTACACGCCGGTGTGGCTGGACGAAGGCACCGCCAGCTACTTCGAGGGCTGCCAGCTCAAAGCCGACGGCACCATCGTCAAGAACAACGTCGCCGACCACCGTCTGCGCGAGTGGTGGTACCTCGAGCACTCGGACCAGAAGCACAGCCTCGAAGATCTGACCGCGCACGTCCGCAACACCGGCCCGGACGACACCGGCCTGCTCTCCTACGAAGGCGATTACTACTCCTACGGCTGGGCGCTGGTCTACTTCCTGCTGAACTACGAGGAGAACGACCGCCGCGTCTACGGCGCGGCCATCACGCCGGACAGCGGCGAGATCCCCGCCGAGTACAAGGCCGTGCGCAAGGCCGGCCGCTTGGTCTACCGCCAGCCCTACCTGAACTATCTTGAGTTCTACTCGAAGGAGGGCAACAAGATGAACGACCGGAATCAACCCTTCGAGAAGGCCAAGGAGCTGTTCGTGGACGCCGTCAAGGATCCGGACGTGCCGAACTGGGAGGCCTTCGAGAACCGCTGGCGCAAGTTCACCAACTCGCTCTACGGCGAGATGCAGGCCGGCTACGAGTTCGCCGACGTGCTGCAGGCGCGCAGCCGCGGCTATCTGATGGCCGAAGACTTCGAGCGCGCGCGCATCACCGCCGAGCAGGCCGACGCCAAGCGCCCGGAGGATCCGGAGACCTACCGCCTGCTGGCCGAGGCCAACTGGGGCGAGGATCGCAAAGGCGAGTCCGCCTACTGGATGTTCCGCCACTGGGAAATGATGTGGCCCACCGGCAACGCCGAGGCCATCGCCGCCGCCGAGACCTGGTTCGCGGAGCACGGCGCCAAGGAAATCGTCACGGGCGTGTGCGCGGTCTCCAAGAAGGCCAAGGAGGCTGCGGAACTGGCGATGGAAGAGGCGCTCGCCGCCGGACATCCGGTGCTGGCGGCGCTGACCGCCGCGCACCTGCAACGCGCGCTCGGCGTGCAATTCGCGGAGCTGGACCAGAAGGCCGTGGAGTTCGCGGAGCTGAGCGAGCAGGATCTCCGCATGTGGCAGGCCGGTTACAACAAGGGGCCGGAGAGCAATCGCAAGCTGCAATTGTCAGAGGGCTCGCGCGACGTCATCACGGCGGTGGACTACAAGCCCGACGGCCTGCTGATCTACGACCCCGCCGGCCCCGACACCGCCGGCTACGAGCGCTGCGACGAGGGCGCGCTGTCATGGCTCGCCCCCCCCTACGACGTGCGCGGCCGCGTGCAAGTGGACGGCAAGGCCGGACGACTGCTGCTCGGCCTGGACCGCAACGGCCGTCCGCGCGTCATGGTCTCCTTCGAGCACCCGGAGTCGGATGCCGCCGCCGTGGGCCTGTGGACGCTGGACCAGCGCGCCGACGCGCAGTCGGGACGCGCCTTCGTCACGCCCGACCAGGTCGGCGGCGGCTACCTGGACGAGCACGCCAAGATCTTTGACTTCCAATTGACCATGACGGCCGAAGGCAAGTGCACGCTGACCGTCAACGGCGAGAAGGTGGACGTGCCGGAGAAGGAGTTCACGCTGCGGCGCCTCACCGGCGGCCTGGCTCTGTCGGTGAGCGAAGACACGGCCGCCAAATTCATGGGCATTGAAGTGCGCCCCAACCAGCCGTTCTGGCCCGTTGCGCCGGATCTCTAAGCTCGCCGGCGGCCTGGCCGCGCTGCTGCTGTGCCTGCCGGCGACGGCGACGGCGCAGGAGCGGCTGAAGTCCATGCCGGGCTACGAGCGGCAGCGGGAGATCGGGCCGAAGATCCGCTCCTCCTTCCGCTCGGGCGCGCTGAGCGTGCAGTGGCTGGACGAAGGCCGCGCCCTCGAGTTCCGGCGCGGCAGCGCGCGCTTCCGCTTCGATCTCGACGCGCGGAAGTTGAGCGAGTTGCCGCCGGCGGAGGCCGCCGCCGGCGAGCAGGGCGGCGGCAGCGGGCGCGGCCGCGGCGGCGCCGGCGGACCGGAGCGCGGGCGCCAGCAGACTTCGGCGCCTTCGCCGGACGGACAACTCCTGGCCTTCTGCCGCGACCGCAATCTGTGGATCAGCGCGGCCGACGGCAGCGGCGAATTCGCCGTCACCACCGACGGCAGCGCGGCGACGCGCGTCAAGTACGCCACCGCCAGTTGGGTGTACGGCGAAGAACTGGGGCAGGTCACCGCGTTCTGGTGGTCGCCGGACAGCCAGCGCGTGGCCTTCTATCGCTTCGACGAGAGCGCGGCGCTCGACTATTACCTGACCTTGGACCAGACGGAAATCCAGAGCCGGCTGGACGTCGAGGCCTATCCCAAGGCCGGCACGCCCAATCCGGTGCCCGATCTGCTCATCTACGACCTGGAGCGCAAGAAGATCGTGAAGGTGGACGTGCGCGCCGGCCAGCCTTTCGCCGACGACGTGGTCGGGCACTACGTCTACGGCGTGAGTTGGACCGCCGACGGCGAGGAGCTGCTGTTCCGCCGCACCAACCGGCGCCAGAACGCGATGGAATTCGCCGCCGCCGACCCGCGCTCCGGCAAGACCCGCGTCATCGTGCGCGAAGAATGGCCGGCCAGCTGGACCAGCAATTCGCCGGGCATCCGCTGGCTGTCTGACAATCGGCGCTTCATCTGGACCTCGGAGCGCAGCGGCTGGAGCAACTACTACCTCTACGATCTGAGCGGCAAATTGATCGCGCCGCTGACCCAGCACGAATTCGAGGTGGCCGGCATCGTGCGCGTGGACGAGGCGGAGCAGCGCCTCTGGTACATGGCCCGCAGCGGCGACAACGCGATGAAGCTGCAGTTGCACCGCGTCGGCCTGGACGGCAAGGGCGACGCGCGGCTGACCGACCCGGCCTTCCACCACACGGTGGATCTGGCGCCCGACGGCCGGCACTTCACGGACGTGGCGCAGACGCACGATCAGCCGCCGGTCACGCGGTTGATGGACGCGGCAGGCCGCGAGGTCGCCGAGTTGGCGCAGAGCGATCTCACGTCCTTCGACGAGCTGGGCCTCAAGCGCGTGGAATTGATTCGCTACCTCGCCGCCGATGGCGTCACCGAGCTGTTCGGCCTCCTGCATTTCCCTTCCGACTTCGATCCGGCCAAGCAGTATCCCCTGCTGGTCAGCGTCTACGCCGGCCCCGGTTCGACCGGCGCCAACGAGCGCTTCACCTTGCCCAGCCCGCTGACCGAGTACGGTTTCCTCGTCGCCACTCTGGATTCGCGCAGCGCCAGCGGCCGTGGCAAGCGTTTCATGGACGCGATCTACGGCAAGCTCGGCGTGGTCGAGGTGGACGACCAGGCGGCCGGCGTGCGCTCGCTGTGGGACCGGCCCTACCTCCGGCGCGACCGCGTCGGCATCCATGGCACCTCCTACGGCGGCTACGTCTCCGTCATGTGCCTCCTGCGCCACCCTGACGTCTTCGAGGCCGCCTGCGCGTCCTCGGCCGTCACCGACTGGCGCCACTACGACACCATCTACACCGAGCGCTACATGGGCACGCCGCAGGACAATCCCGGCGGCTACGATGCCGGCAGCGCGATGAAGCACGCGGCCAACCTGAAGGGCCGCCTGATGATCTACTACGGCACTGCCGACAACAACGTGCACCCCTCGAACGCCATGCAGTTGATCGCGGCCCTGCAAGCGGCCGGCAAGAGCTTCGAGGTGCAAGTCGGCCCCGACCGAGGCCATTCCGGCCTCGACGGCGAGCGCATGATGGAATTCTTCATCGAAAACCTGATCCTGCGATGAGCTGGCGCCTCGGCAAGTACGACAACGAAGCGATGGCGCAACTCGCGCGCATCCGCCTCGAAGAACAAGGCATCCGCGCCGAGTTGGTCGGCGGCAGCCTCACCGGACTCGAGGGCTGGCCGATCGCCTACAGCGGCGTGCAACTGATGGTGGCGGACCAGGACTACGAGCGCGCGCGCCGCATCCTGGCGGGCGAAGGCCCGCACTCCGCCGAAATGCAGGCCTGAGGAGGCTTAGGCGCCGTGGCCCTCGATCTTGAGGAGGGCCTGCAGTTCGACGAAACTCTTCACCCCCAGCACCCGCTCGCAGCTGGCGGGATTCTGGAAGATGCGTCCGATGTCGGCCAGCAATTCGAGCTGCGCGCCGTCGTCGGCCTGGGGCGTCAGGATCAGGAACACCAGATGCGCGGGCGCGCCGTCCGGAGCGTTGAAGTCGATGCCCTGCTCCGAGATGCCCACCGCCAGCAGCGGCCCGTTGGTCAGCATGGGCATGCGCGCGTGCGGCACGGCCACGCCGTTGCCGACGCCGGTCGGCTGCATCGCCTCGCGCGCCAGCACCGCGCGCTGCACCTCGGCCAGAGGCAGGCGCGCGCGCGCCGCGAGAGTTTCTGACAATTCGCGGATCGCATCCTCGCTGCTCGTCGCGGCCAGGGGGCTGCGGAAGGCTCCCGGCGTGAGAAAGTCCACCAGTTTGCGCACCCGCGGCCGGCGCAGCACCCACTCCATCAGCGGGCCGCTCATCATGGACGTGGCCAGCGCCATGATCACGAGAGCCACGAACAATTCCTCGCCGATGATTCCGGCGCGCAGCGCGATCAGGCCGAGGATGATCTCCATCGCCCCGCGCGCGTTCATGCCGAAGCCCACGGCCCAGGCTTCGCGCCGCACCATGCCGGCGCGGCGGGCGCCCCACGCGCAGCCGAGAATCTTGCCGGCGCAGGCGATGCCGAGCACCAGCAGCGTCAGCAGCGGGTCGAAATTCGCCACGAAGTCCACCGACAGGCCGATGGTGGTGAAAAAAAGCGGCGCCAGGCCGCCCGTCACGAACTGATCGATGCTGGTGCGCGTGCGCTCGCGCAGATGCGCACTGTCGCCGAGCGCGACGCCGACGAGGAACGCGCCGAACAGCGCGTGCACGCCGATCTGTTCAGTGATGGCCGCGCCGAAGAGCGCCAGGATCAGCGCGAAACTCAGCACCCCGGACGGCCAGCTGAGGTGCGCCTGGATGAACGGCAGGGATTTGTGCAGCAGGAAGCGGCCCAGCGTCAGCATGAGCGCTGTGTAGCCCAGCACCCAGCCCACCGTCATCCAGATGGAGTGATCCTCGCCCCCCACCATGCCGAGGATCAGCGCGAACACGATCCAGCCGACCAGATCGTTGAACACCGCGGCGGCGATCACCACCATGCCGACGTCGCTGCGGAACAGGTTCAGATCCATCAGCGTGCGCGCGATCACGGGCAGGGCCGAGATCGCGAGCGCAGTGGCGAAGAAGAGGCTGAAGACCGCGGAGCTGGCTTCCGGCTCCCGGCCCAGCGCCTCGGGAATCAGCAGGGCTGCGCCGAGTCCCAGCGCGAAGGGCACGAGCATGCCGGCCAGGCTCACCGCCACCGCCGCCCGGCCGCGGCGCCAGATGGTGGAGAGGTCCACTTCCATCCCGGCCACGAACATGAACATCACCACCGCGAAGGTGGCCAAGCCGCCGCGCGCGGCCGCCGCGGGTCCTTCGGCCGGAAACAGCGATTCGAAGGCGCCGGGCGCCACCCGCCCGAAGATCGTCGGCCCGAGCAGGATGCCGGCGATGATCTCCCCCAGCACCGGCGGCTGCCGCAGCCGCGCGGCCAGTTCGCCGAGCAGGCGGCCCGCCAGCAGCAGCAGGCCGATCGCGAGCAGGAAATGGAGGGGATCGAATTCGTTCATGTCCGCGCGCAGTTCAAAAGCCGAAGGTGATGCCGATGCCGTAATAACTGATTTCTTCGTTGTAGAACTGACCGTAGGGCGAGAATCCGTCGTAGCCCTCGAAGAGCAGCCTCACGTAGTGGCCGTTCATCGCTGGCGAGTCGAACTCGAAGCCGAAGACAAGGCTGGTGCCGGTCGTCCATTCGTGCTGTTCCCACGCCTTGACGTCCACGCCGCCGATGAGATGGGCGCCGGCGAAGACGGGAGCCGCGCTGCGATATTCCGCGCCGCCATGCACGCCAATGGGCGGGAGATCCTCCGGCTCGCGGAGGAAGACATAATCGCCCCCCGCGTAAAGGCGGAATGAGCGAGCGTCGCGGGATCCCAGCAGCTCGAGTGCCTCGTAGCTGAGATTCTTACGCGCTGGCGCGCCTGGATCGAGCACGAACTCGTCGCCAAGGTGGGATGACTGGTGATAGAGCCGCACGCGCAGCGCGTTGGCGCCCTGGCGATAGGTAATCGGCACGCTGAAGATGTAGTCGGTGTTGACGAGGTCGGCGGACGGCGTGTCGAGATCGAACTGCGAGAACTGGCCGCCGGCGATGCTCACCTGAATGCCGTCGCCCTCCTTCTGGCCAGGAAATCGATACAGGTTGAAGGTTTCGCCGAAGCCCACGGACGCGATGTTCCGGCTGCCCTTCCCATCCGTCCTCAAAGCATGCGTGTTCATGAAAAATTGCGGCTCCTTCGGGTCCGCCAGCAGCGGCGCGAACAGATCCCCCTGCGGCAGCGCCCCCGCTGATTGGCAGGAGGCCGCGGCGCATGCGAAAACCGCGGAGGACAACCAGGGAACACGTTTCATGCCGGATCGGGAGCACCGAAATGCCGCACCATGCTAGCGGCGCGGCTTCAGTTCCCTGCGCTCAGCGCCGACGCGCCGAGCCTGCCGCCGCCCAGCACCAGGTCCGTGCCGGCGCAGACGCCGGCGCGTCCGCGCGACTCGAGGGCGCCGCGGAGATCGCGCAGGCGCGCGGGGCTGACCGTTTCGCCGAGCGCGCGCAACTGCGCGGCGATCGCCTGCTCGCGCAGATAGGGCGGCAGCGCGCGCCAGTCGGGCGCGGCCTCCAGCAGCGCGTCGAGGGAGGCGGACCACGCTCGCGCCTCGTCGGCGAGGCGCAGCACCGCCAGCACCGGATCCCCCGTCGCGATGCGCGCGAGAGCGGGCAGCACCTCGAGGCGCAAGCGCGCGCGCGCGTTGCGCGCGGGATCGGCGTTGGTGGGATCCTCGATCCAGGAAATGTCGCGCGCGCGCAGGGTGGCGCGGATGGCGGCGCGCCGTTGTGAGAGAAGCGGCCGCAACAGTTCGACGCCGGGCGCCACCTCGCGGCGCGCGGGGATGCCGGCCAAGCCGCGCAGGCCGGTGCCGCGAAAGATGCGCAGGATCACGGTCTCGGCCAGATCGTCGGCGGTGTGTGCCGTGAGGATGCGCGCCGCGCCGTGGCGCTCCGCCGCCGACCGCAGGGCGGCGTAGCGGCATTCACGCAGTTGCTCCTCGTTGGCCGCGGCCGGCGCGGGCGGATCCGCGCGCAGCACTTCCGCCGCCAAACCGAGCGATTTCAGCAGCAAGCAGGCCTTTTCAGCGTCGGCCGCCGAATCCGCGCGATGGCCGTGATCCACCACGGCGGCGATCGCCTGCGGCAGCCCCGAGGTCTCACGCCAGGCCAGCGCCAGAAAAGTCGAGTCCGCTCCGCCCGAGCAGGCCAGCAAGACCGGCCTGCCTGCCCCCCCCGGCCAGGGTCCGCAGGCGCGCAGGGCCGATGACGCGTCCATGCCCACGACCTTACAATCTCCGCCCCCATGAGCATCCGCGTCGCCATCAACGGATTCGGCCGCATCGGCCGCAACGTCTTCCGCATCCTGCACGCCAAGGGCAAGGAATTCGAAGTCGTCGCGCTGAACGATCTGACCGATCCCACCACCCTCGCTCACCTGCTGAAGTACGACAGCGTCGCCGGGCGCTTCGCGGGCCAGGTGGAAGCCGCCGCCGACGGCATCGTCGTGGACGGCAAGAAAATTCAGGTCCTCGCGCAGAAGGATCCGGCCGCGCTGCCCTGGGGCGCGCTGAAGGTGGACGTGGTGATCGAGAGCACCGGCATCTTCACCAGCCGCGAAGCCTGCGCCAAGCACCTCACCGCCGGCGCGCGGCGCGTGATCCTCACCGTGCCGCCCAAGGACGAAGTGGACGCCATGGTGGTGCTCGGCGTCAACGATTCCATCCTCAAGCAGGAGCACAAGATTGTCAGCAACGCCTCGTGCACCACGAACTGCCTGGCGCCGCTGGCCAAGGTGCTGCACGACGCCTTCGGCATCGAGCACGGCCTCATGAACACCGTGCACGCGTACACCAACGACCAGCAGGTGCTGGATCTGCCGCACAAGGATCTGCGCCGCGCCCGCGCCGCCGCGCTCAACATCATCCCGACCACCACCGGCGCTGCGCGCGCCGTGGGCAAGATCCTGCCGGAGTTGAAGGGCAAGCTGGACGGCTTCTCCCTGCGCGTGCCGATTCCTTGCGGCTCGGTGGTGGATCTCACGGCCGTCGTCAAGAAGCCCGTCACCGTGGAATCGGTCAACGCCGCGATGAAGGCGGCGGCGGACGGCCCGCTCAAGGGCATTCTCTGCTACACCAACGACCCGATCGTGTCTTCCGACATCGTCGGCGACCCGCACTCCTCCATCTTCGACGCCCAGAGCACGATGGTCATCGGCGGCAACATGGTCAAGGTCGTGTCCTGGTATGACAACGAGTGGGGTTACAGCAGCCGGGTCGTGGACCTGATCGCGAAGACCCACGCGCTGGGCTACGCCGGTTAGCGCGCGGCCGTGAAGCGCACCCTCGCCGGGTTTCCCACGGCCGGGCTGGCCGGCCAGCGCGTCTTCGTGCGCGTGGACTTCAACGTGCCGGTCAAGGACGGCAAGGCCGGCGACGACACGCGCATTCGCGGCGCGCTGCCGACGATCCACCACGTGCTCGCGGCGGGCGGCTCCTGCGTGCTGGCCTCGCACCTGGGGCGCCCCAAGGGCAAGGTGACGGAGGAATTCCGCCTGAGCCCGGTCGCCGCGCGCCTGCGCGAGCTGCTGCCCGGGGTGAGCGTGACGGCCGTGCGCGACGTGGTTGGCCCTGAGGCGCAAGCGGCGGCGCGCGCGCTGCGGCCCGGCCAGGTGCTGCTGCTGGAGAATCTGCGCTTCGAGCCGGGCGAAGAGAAGAACGATCCGGCGCTGGCGCGGGCGCTGGCGCAGCTCGCGGACCTCTTCGTGCAGGACGCTTTCGGCACCTGCCACCGCGCCCACGCCAGCACCGCGGCGCTGCCGGGAATTCTGAAGCCGGCTCTCGCGGGCATGCTGGTCGAGAAGGAAATTGCGGCTTTCCAGCTGCTCATGGAGGCGCCGAAGCGGCCCTTCGTGGCGGTCATCGGCGGCGCCAAGGTGAGCGACAAGATCCTGGTGCTGGAATCGCTGCTGACCAAGGTGGACGCCATCCTGATCGGCGGCGGCATGGCTTACACCTTCTTGAAGGCGCAGGGCATCGGCATCGGCAAGAGCCTGTGCGAGGAGGACCGCCTCGACACCGCGCGCGAGATTCTGCAGAAGGCCGCGGCGCGCGGCGTGCAGCTGCTGCTGCCTACCGACCACGTCTGCGCCGAGCGCTTCGCCGCCGACGCGCCGACGCAGATCTGCGTCGGCGCCGTGCCGGACGGCTGGATGGGCCTCGACGTCGGCCCGGCCGCGCGCGCGGCTTACGCCGAGCGCCTGCGCG
>CAYVPL010000059.1:0-12213 GCA_964453755.1 uncultured Planctomycetales bacterium | reverse complement strand
CAGGATCGCGCGGCATCGGCGCCAGCGGCGCGCGTCCGGCGCTCTCACTCAGGCGTGGCATGCAGCTCCAGGGACACCATGCAATGACCTTCCGCCGGCCCGAAGCGCAGCGTGGCGCCGTCCATCAGGCGCGCCGCCGTCTCCACCAGCGCGGCGAAGTGCCGCGCCGCCTCGGCGTCGCCGCCGTTCTTGAGCAACTGCTGCGCGACGATCGCGCCTTGCGCGCGCGCCAGCAGATCGGCGATCGGCGGCAGGCTGAGCTCCGCCCACGACGCGGCGCTCTGCACCGGATCCGCCGGCGCGGCCAGAATCTGCCTCAAGGTGCCGATCGAACTGCTGAGCCAGATTTCGCCGTTCGCGCCCAGGTAGAGCGCGGGCTCGGCGTTGTGAGAGAGCGGCGCCGCCACGCCCGCGCCCAATTGCGGCCGCCGGCCGAAGAAGATCTTGCCGCCGTCCGGCAGCGCTTCGAGATCCAGCTCCAGATACTTTTCGTCCGCCACGCCGGACTGCAGATTGACCAGCGCGAGCGCCGACATGAACGCGTTCTTGAACGCGCGACTCAGCTCCTCGGGCGCGCCGGGGCGCAGCTGCAGCCCGATCGCGGCCGCCGGCAACTCCAACTCCAGCGGCTTGCCCGCAGCGTCCGGATTCAACGCTGCCACGACGCGGATCTCCGGCTCGAGCCAGGCCAGCACCTCGGGGCCGAAGTCGCGGCCGAAGAGCACGCGGAAAGTTCCGTCGCCCTCGACCGAACCTGCGACCGCGGCCTCGCTGGCGTAGAGATCGCGCGCGTTGTACCAAGCGCCGGTGTCGCGCAGCAGCACGCCGCGCAGCATCGTGCTGGGCAGGCGCGGCATCGGCACCGGTCGCGCGGCGGCGCGGAAGGGAGCGTGAGTCTTCGCCAAGGTTGCCGGCTCCGGCACGAGGAATGCCGCGACCAGCCGGCTTTGACTGACGCTCAAGGAAGCGCCGGCCCAACTGGCCACGCGCAACGCTTCGTGCAGATCGCCGACCAACAGGCTCGCGCCTAGGTCCGCAGGCAGCGGCGGATAGCCGTTCTGACGCAGCAAACTGCCCTGAGCCCACACCCAGATGGAGGCCGCGTCCGATTGCGCGGGGAAGCGCGCGCGGAATTCGTCAAATCCGGGCCGCTGGGCCGCGGTCGGCGTGTCCGCGTTCAACCGCGCGCTGACCGATTCGGCCAGCGGCTGCGAGGAAGCGAAGATCAGCAAGTCGCCGCGGCGCAGCAGCCGCGCGTCTTCCAGCGGCAGTTCCCACTGCTCGCCTTCCACCGCGCTCTCGGGGACCTTCGCCAGACGCGCAGCTTGTTCCAGAATGCTCGCGGCCAGATCGGCGTCGCCCATGCGGGCCAGCACGATCAAGCCCGGCTGACCTTCGGCGGGCGCCGGCGTCAGCGCCGCAGCCAGCCCGCCGCCCACCAAGGCGCGCAAGAAATCCACGGGCTTTCCGGCCGCCGGCATGCTGAGCGCCGACCAGCCAAGCATCGCGGGGAGGTATGCGGGCTGCGCCTGCAGGGCCTTCCACAAGCCTCCCGCGCGCACCCGCTGGCCCACCTCGCCTTCCAGCAGCGCCTCCAGCACGGCGTCGGGCCGCTCGCAGACGGCGATGGCCTGCGCGTCCGCAGGGAGCAGGTCGGAAAGCTGCGCCTGCAGCAGCAGAAGGGCGAGAACGATCATGGCTGGAGGTCTGACCTGCAGCCGGCCGCGCAGGTTGCAGCGGCCGGCGCAAATCCCTCCTCCAGTCTACTTGACCTGCTGGACCTGGACCCCGGCGCGATCGCGCTGCAATTCACCGCGCAGATTGCTGGCGCGCTGCTGCTGCTTGCTGGCGTTGAACTGCATGACGTTCGACAAATAGTCGTCGGCGTCCAGCTGCTTGAGCGCGGGTTCCTGCTGCCGCATCCGCTCCTGCTCGGCCAGGCCCAAGGCCTGGGTGCCGCGGAAGAATGCATAGTGATCCTCCTTCCAGCGCGCGATCACGGTGCTGCTGCCGGCGACGCCGTCCGCCACGTAGATGCCCCGCGGATCGGTGCGGCCGGCGGCGAAGCGCTCGTTGAAGGAGCCGATCACGCGCACGTCCACGTCGCGCAGGTACGCGCCGCCGCCGCGTGCCGAAGCCTGGATGCGCAGGCGGCCCTGCACGGCGTCTTCCCGCACTTCGATCTCCACCTCGCTCAGCAGCACCAGGCCGCTGGCGTGCAACTCGCCGCCGCGCAGCATCACCAAGTAGGCGCCGGCCTGCTTCAGGTCGAGCTCCAGCGTGGTTTCCTGCGGGCGCAGCGACTCGCCGCCCTTCAACTCGACCGTGCGGCGCAGCGTCGGCTCGATGCCGGAGAGGTTCACGCCGGTGACGCCGGACAGATTGCGCTCGCGCAGGTAGAGCGTCATCAAATCCACCGGATACACCAGCACCTCGGCCTCGCCGAGATTGCGGTGCTTGACGGTCAGTTTGACTTTTTCCCCAGGCTTGAAGGTGGTGACTTCGTCGAGAGCCAGCCGGCGCTCGCGGAAATCGGCGAGCGCCTCGCGTGCGTCGGCGAAAACCTCCGACACGCGCTCGTAGTACTGCGCCGCGTCGCCGAACTCCTGGCGCGCGTGGTGGATCTGGCCGAGGATGTAGAGGGCCAGATCGCGGTTTTCGCTGCGCCGCTCAGCGCCGCCCTCGTCCACGTAGAGGGCTTCGGCCACGCGCGTCAGCAGCTCGCGGGCTTCGCCGTCGCGCCCCAGATACCAGGCGGCAACCGCCTCGGTGTAGGCAAACGTGTCGGCCCAGTGCGGATCCGGGAAACGCCGCGCCATCTCGCGGGCGCGCGCCGCGGCGTCTTCGTAGTCCTCCAGATCCAGATGCGCGCTGACCAGGTCGAGACCGGCGTCGGCGGCCAGCGGGTCCCGCGCATAGAGGGATTGGAAAAGGCGCAGCATGCGCACGCTGGCGCCGATGAGTCCCGCGCGGTCCCAGCCGGCGCGCGTGAAGGCGGGATCCTGGTGCGCGTTGGGCGCGCGCAGCAGCATTTGATCGGCCAGGGTCAGCGCGCTTTCCACGACCACCGGCAGATCCGGATACTCCAGCCACAGGCGGTAGTAGGCGTCGGCGCTGCCCGGCAAGTCGCCCTGCTGCTCGAGAATGCCGGCCACGCGCAGATCCTTGCCGAAGGTCTCCTCCAGCACGGCCTGAAACACGAGAGCGGCGCGCTCGTGCTCGCCCAGCGCGCGGTACGCGCGTCCGACCACCACGACGTGATCGAAGGAAATCGTCAAATCAGGACTCTTCTCCTTCAGCACCTCGAACCAGCGCACGATGCGCTGCGGCTCGTTCTTGGCGATGCCGGCGTAGAGCAGCATCGTGGCCGTGTCGCGCAGCACGGCCTCTTCGAGCCGGCGCTCGTAGCCGTCCACCAACGCCTGCAGCAATTCCGCGCCCTCCTCGACAAGGCCGGCGGCCGTCAGCCCCGCGCCGAGATGGAAGAGTTCGTCCGGCGTCGGCCGGTAGGAATCCTGGCCTGCCGCGCCGCGCGGCAGGACCGTCAACTGGCCTTCGGCGCCGGTCGCGCGCCGCGCCGGATCGTAGGCGGAAGTCAGCACCGCGGGCGGCACGCGCCAGGCGCCCGGCAGTGCGCCGACCAGCCGGTAATGCACCGAGCCGCCGGTCCAACTGCGGCCGAGATAAACCGTCAATCCGCCGTCGCGCTCCTCCCAACCTTCCATGGCGCCTTGCACGCTGCCCGGCACCACGCGCGCGCCGGCCGGCAGCGGCACTTCGAGAATGAGATAGGTGTTCTCCTGATCCTCGGCGCCGTTGCGGCTGCCCTCCCACCAATCCACGCGGCCAAGCAGCACCTCGCCCAGCCCGATCTGACTGACTTCGTTCTCCCAGAATTCATCCACTTGCTCGAGCACGCCGAATCCGGTCTCGATCTCGCGGCCGTCCAGCCGCGGCGGCGCGGCCAGCAGCTTCTGCGCGCTGATGCGCAGCGTCCGGTCGTCGCCCGGAATGAGCGCGCGCGTGAAGCCGCTCAGTTCCGCGGCGTAGTACGGCTGCCCGCGGCCGCGAATCGTCACGCGCACCGGCACGCGCACCGCCGCGCCGTCGGGCAGCTCGAAGCGCAGCGTCTCTGCGGCGCTGCCGCGCGCGAGGCGCACCGTGCGCTTCTGATCGCCCACGCTGATTTCGGCCTCCAGATCATCGTCGCCCGGCTCGGTGACGCCGCGCCATGCGGCCAGCGCCGCAGTCGCCACGCCGCTCGCGCTGCCGCCCGGCCAGGGCCGCATGCGCAGCAATTCGTCCATGCCGGAGCGGATCGCCTCGCTGCGCGGCGCCGCCGCCTGCAACGCGAGCAGCGCCAGCGCCGTGAGTTCGACGCGATTGCGGTGCCAGCCGTGCGTCTTCTCGTCGCTCCAGCCCAGGCCGGACTGATGCCGCTCGGCCAGCAGTCCCGCCACGTCCGCCGCCATCGGCAGGCTGTTCTGCGCGGCCAGCGCCAGCGCGGTGTACGCCAGCGCGGCGACGTTCATCTCGTTGCGCGCGCGATGCAGGCGGTTGGTCACGCCGAAGTCGGCGGCCTGCGCCAGCGCCAGCGCGTGCTGATAGAGGGCCGTCTCTTCGTGCGCGTGGCTCGGCGTGCGGCGCAGCGCCTCCAGCACCGCCGTCTTCGCGGACTCGAGAGCGGCGGGCGCCACGTGCAAGCCGCGCGCGGCGGCGGCCGTCAACGCCCAGAGCGCGCGCGCCGTGCTCTCGCCGGAGGCTTGGCCGAAGCCGCGGAACCACGGCCAGGAGCCGTCCTGCATCTGCGCCGAAGCGAGCGCCATCGTCAGATCGGCGGCGCGCTCGCGCAGTCTGCGGAATTCCGGGTTGGCAGTCTGCCGCGTGCGCTCCAGGTACTCGAGGCCCGCGCAAGCGCCAATCAAACTGCCAGCCAGATCGCCGACGATCGGCCGGCCCAGCGGCATCGGACCGGCCGCGCCGCCGCCGAGCGCTTCGAGCAGCAGCAGATCGTCGAGGCCGTGGCCCAGGCGGAATTCGAGGGCTGCGCCGCGCCAATCCTGGCCGGCCGGAAGTTCCAGCACGAAGGATTCCTCGGCGGTGACCACCCCGCTGCGCGCGACGCGGATCAAACTGCCCCAAGGCTGCACCGGCAGCGTCTTGCGCGCCGACGCTTGCAGCGCGCCGGCGGCGAACCGACCCTCGGCGCGCACCAGCAATTCAGCCTGTCCGCCCGGCGGCAGAACGAAGTCGGCCGGCAGGGCAAACTCGAGGTCGAGCGCGCGCGCTCCCGCGGCGAAGCGCGCCTCGACGGGCACCGTCCAGGTGCGGCCGCCGGCCTTCACTTCCAGCGTTGCCGTGACCGCGCCGTCCTGCTCGCTGAGATTGTGAATGCGCGCGCCCAGCAGCGGCGCGTCCCCTTCGCGCAGAAAGGCGGGGCTGCGCAGCTCCACCAGGAAGTCGGCGCGCGAGACCACGCTGCGGACGGCGCCGCCCAGCAAAGTGTCGGGGCCGACGCCTTGCGCCTGCAGGCGCCAGCTGGTGCTGCGCTGCGGCACGCGGAAACGCAGCGTCGCGCGGCCTTGGGCGTCGGTGCTCACGCGCGGATCCCAGAAGGCGAGCGCCTCGCCGGGCATGGCCTCCACGGAATCCTGACCGAGGCCGAGTTTGTCATGACCGGCCGCGCGGCCGCCGTAGCCGCGTCGCGCCTTGCCGCCGCGAGCCCCGGCGCCGCCTCCGAGGCCGTACACGTAAGCGCCGGTCTCCATCTCCTCCGCGAGGTCCAACTGCTGAAGCGCCTCCTGCGGCGCCGGCGTGCCGGCCGGGGCGCCGAAGCGCAAGTCGGCGGCATCGTAGAAGCCCTCGTTGGCGATGAACCCGAGCTGCGTCTGCACCTCCTGCTTGCGCTCCTCCCACACGCGGCTGGCCTCGCGCGCCAGCTCCTCGTCGAGGATTTCCTGCGCCACGTAGCGCGTCGTGCCCGCGTAGCGGAACAAGGTCGTGGCGGTCGTGCGCATTTCCGCCTGGCGCCAGCTGCCGGCGAGGAAATGCTCGGACAGGCTCGGAGCGGGATCCGGCCACAAGGCCAGCAGCGCCTCGTCCACGACGCCGATCGCGAGCTCGGCCTGCACCGGCCGGCCCAGGTGATCGCGCGCCTCGACCAGGATTTCCGCCTCCTCACCGGGGCGCCATGATGCCTGGGACGGAATGAGCGTCACCTGCAGCGCGCGCGTCGCGCTCAGGCTCAGTTGCGCGGAATGCAGCGCCTGCTCGCGCAGCGCGTCGGCGGCGACGCTGAAGTTGGGCCAAAACGCGGGCCCGGCCGTGAAGCGAAGGACGTTGGCGCCCTCCTTCAGGCTCACCACGCGATACTCCAGGACGCCGGCGCCGGAAAAAGTCAGAAGCGCGAGGCCGGGGCCGGCGCGATTGTGCAGAGTCAGCTCGGTTTCGGCGCCGACTTGCACGGCGCTCAGTTCGGTGAGGAAGCGCAGCCGGGTCGAATCTTCGTCTCCGGACACGGTGAGCGCCGCTTCGGCGCTGATGGGATTGTCAAATCGGTCCACGCCCGTCACGCGCAGGCGATAGTCGCCGCCCTCGTCCAGGCTGACGGTCACTGCAGCCAGACCGGTGTCCTGCGCCGTGCTGGCTTCGCGCTCCAGCACCACGCGCTCGCTCCAGGTGTCGGCGACCTGCAGAGTGCTGCCGCTGACGCCGGCGATGCGCTCGCGGCGCACGACCGTGAGCTTGAGCGCGGCAGCAAGGCCTTGGCCGTCCCAGCCGAAGGCGCGCAACTCGACCGGGAAGGCTTCGCCCGCCAGCACCACGGCGCGGCGCGTCCCGACTTCCGCGCGGAATCCGGTGGCGGCCAGCCAGCATTCGGCGCCCGCATTCACCCCTTGCTCGGGCAGGCGCGCCGCGAAGCCCAGGCTGCCCTGCTCCTCGGTCTCGCGCGTGTCAAAGAGGAACTGGGCGGCGCCCTGGTCGTCCGTGCGCAGATCGAGCTGCCGGCCGTCGGGCAGGAACAACTGCACCGCAGTGGCCGTCAGCGGCTCGCCGAACCAGGTGCTGGCGCGCAGGCTGCCGGCCACCGTCTCGCCGCGGAAGGCGACGCTGCGGTCGAGCGTGATTTCCAACCGCGCCTGCGGCAACTCGAATTGCATGACTTGAAATGCGCCGACGTGCGCGGTGCCGTCGGGGGCGGAGCAGCGGATGACGTACTCGCCCACCGGCGCAGCCGGGCTCAACTCGAAGTCGCCGGCCAGCGTGCCGAAGGCTGACAACTCCAGCGTCTCCGCGGCAATCGGCCGGCTCAGCGCGTCGAAAATGCTGACGCGCCATTTCTCGCCGGCTTTGAAATCCCAGCGATCGCCGGCGACGCCGCGCAGCACGCCGCGCCAAGCGACCGTTTCGCCGGGCCGGTAGACCGAGCGATCCACGGCGACGTGCCCGCGCACGCCCAGCCCCTGGGAGGCGGCCAGCCCGCCCAGGTTCAGACTGGTGGAAGCGGCGCCCTGCTTCGAGTCGGCGTAGACGCGCAGATCGTCGGTCATCGTCAAGCCTTCGGCCTTCCAGTCGAGGCGGGCGACGCCGTCGGCGCCCGTCGACAGCTCGAAGACGCGCGAGCCGCCGTCCGGCGCCGCGCCCGGCAGCGCCGCCACCAGCTTCACGCCCGCCGCCGCCCTCTGACTCTTCATGTCCTCGGCGAAGACCAACAACTCTTCGCGCGAACTCTTCACGAGCAGATCCAGGTCGCTGCGCAGAACCAGCGTGGTGGCGCGCAGGTTCTCGCCGCTCACCGCGACCGCCCACGCGCCGTAGCCTTCGACCGGCAGTTCCAGCTCGCGCGCAAGCGGCGCGTGGCGGCGGTAGTCCGGGACCTGCCACGTGAATTTCTGGGCCGGAGCGATCAGGTCCAGATCCAGATCGGCCACGCCCTCGTGCGTCTGATGCTTGCGGAAGTAGGCCTCGAGATCCAGCGGATAAATCTCGATTTCCAGCTCCTCCAGATTGCGCAGGTCCAACTGCAGCAGGGTCTTCTCGCCGCTGCGCCAGACGCGCGGCGTGAGCAGCGTCAGATCCTCCTCGAGCATGCGCGAGAGCCGCGCCTGCGCGGCGCTCTGCCAGCCGCCGAAATTGCAGCGCCGGTAGGCGGCGATCGCGGCGTCGAGCTCGCCGAGGCGGTCTTCGAGCAGTTCGCCGGTGGCATAAAGCGCGTGCGAGGCCTCCTCGGAGCCGGGCCAGCGCGAAGCCAGGTCGCCCCAGTGCGCGACCGCCTGCCGCCACAGCGCGCGCGCGGCCTCGGCATCCTGTCCCTCGGCCTCGAACAGAAAGAGTTCGCCGATGGCGAAGAACGTGGCGCGGGCCGAGGCATGCAGCGGATGCTGCTCGAGAAAACGGCTCCAAGCGGCGCGCGCCGCGGCCCATTGACGGCCGCGCATCAGATCGCCGCCGACTTCGTAGGCCGAACGCACGACTCCCTCCTGCGCCTGCGCCCAGTCGGCGCCATTGGGGAAGAGCGCGGTGTAACGCTCGTAGGCGCGCGCCGCCTCCTCGTAGCGCGACAGGGCGAAGAGCGCGTCCGCCGTCAAGATGTGCGCGCGCATGCGCAAACGCGCATCCGTCTCCACGGCCTCGTCGCCGGTGAGACCGACGCCGGCGACATTGTCAGACGATGCCGCCGGACTCGCCAAGAAATCCTGCCAGGCGCGAATCGCCTCGGCGTGGCGACCGCCGGCCATCTCGGCCTCGCCGATGCCGAATGCAGCCTCGGCCCTGCGCGGATGCCGCGGGAATGCGGCAAGGAAGCGGCGCAGCGCGCCGATTCTCTGACTTTGCCGGCCGGCCAAACCGGCCGCGTGTCCGGCAAGATAAAGGCACTCGCCGCGCAATTCTTCCAGCCATGCGCTGCTCTCCGCGTCGGGGCGCGGCAGACTCTGCGCCAGCAATCCCGTGCCCGCCAGAAATGCCTGCGTCAGCGCCTCCAAATCCTGGAAGGCGCGCTCGGCGCCGCGGCGGTCGCCGGCGTTGCCCAGCGCGCGAGCGTGCTGGAAGCGCACCTCGAACACGCGCGCCGGCACCGGCTGCTGCTCAGCCGGCCGCAGACCGCGCTCGGCGGCCGGCACGTAGCTCGGATCCCAGCGCCGCAACCAGGCATCCCACGCGGCGGAAGCGCCGCCCCAGTCGCCGGACTGCGCCATGCAGTGGCCGATCCGCCACTGCGCGTACTCGGCGAGATCCGGCGGCACGTCCATCGCCAGCACCTGCGCGTAGAGCGTCATCGCCTTGGGGTAGTCGGTCTGCGGCGCGCCAGGCGGCGCATCGGCGCGCGGCGTGCTCGAAGCGTCGGCGAATTCGATCACCACGCCGGCGAGATCCGTCTGACGGCCTGAGGAGCGCAGCCGGTCCACTTCCGCCTCGAGCAGCGCCTCCGCTTCCGGCCACTGGCCGAGCGCGCGGAACGACACGGCGCGCGCGAAGCGCAGCTTGTGCAGCCAGGGGCTTTGCGCGGCCGCGGCAATTTCTTCGGCGCGCGCCAGCAGACTGAGCGCTTCGGCGTGCGCGCCGCTCTGCTGCAGCACTGCAGCCTCGATCAGCAGCCAGAAACTGCGGCTGGAGGCGTCGTGATCGGCGAGCTGGCGCACCAAGCCGAGCGCCTTCTCGGTCTCGCCGGCCAGGATGGCCTGGCGCAGGTCGTCCGGCACTCCGGGCAGATCGCGCAGCAGGTATTCGGCCGACGCGGAGCCGGCCACGCCTTCGACCGGAGGCTCAGGCGGAAACTCGCCGGCCTGCGCGCAGGTCAGAAGGAGCAGAGCGAGCGGAATCAGAAGGAGCGAGGCGGGTGCGGATTTCATGGCGGCAGGACGGCGGAGGCGCTGCGGAAGCAATGACGATACGCCGCGCCCGGCCTTGGCCTATGAAACGCTCCGGTAAAAGGCTGGGATCAAAATTCCTCTGCTCCCCCAGTCGCCTCCGGCCCTGCCCGAGCCCCTGCCGACGCTGATCGCCCTGGCCGCCGAGGCCGGTCTGGTGCTGCGCGCCACCTTGCCCGCCGAGCCGCTGGACGCGGCGGTGCAGGAGCGGCATCGGGATTGGCTGGCCAGCGGTCGGGCCGGGGAAATGGGCTACCTGGCGGAGACGGCGACCGTCGGCGCGAGCCTGCGCGACTGGAAGTCCTGGGCGCGCGGGGCGCTGCTCTTCGGTCTGCCCTATCACCGAGCCGGCGGCGGCTTTCGCGGCGGCGGCCGCGTGGCCCGCTACGCGCTGGGCAAGGACTATCACCACGTGCTGGGTCGCCGCATCGAAAAGGTGGGGCGGCGCCTGCAGCGCGCCGGCCTGACGCGGCGCTTCCGCCGCGCCGTGGACGCGGCGCCGGTGCTCGAGCGTGAGTGGGCGCTGCGCGGGCAGGTTGGCTTCCGCGGCAAGAACACCCTGCTGCTGCATCCGGAGCACGGGCCCTGGATTCTGCTCGGCGAGCTGCTGATCGAGTCGGAACTGCCGGCCTGGGCGCCTCCGCCGGCGCGGCAAGCCACTTGCGGCTCCTGCACCCGCTGTCTGGACGCCTGCCCGACCTCCGCGTTCGACGGCCCCTACCTGCTCGATCCGCGGCGCTGCCTTTCCTATCTGACGATCGAATCCAAGTGCTGGATTCCACAGGATTTGCGAGCCCTGGCCGGGGATTGGGTCTACGGCTGCGACGTCTGCCTGGAGGTCTGCCCCTTCGGCGCCAAGGACGCCGACCACGCCGGCGACTGGGGTCTGCACACGGCCCTCACGCAGTTGAGCCTCGAGGACTTGCTGACAGTGAATCAACCGGTTTTCGACCGCTTGTTCACAGGGAGTCCACTGCGTCGGGCGGGTTGGGAGGGACTTCTGCGCAACGCCTGCGTGGCCTTGGGCAACCTGGGCCGGCCCGGGCCGGTGCTGGAGTGGGCAGCCGGCGCCCATCCCTCCGCCTTGGTGCGGGGGCATGCGCTCTGGGCCCTGGGCCGCCTGGACGCGGGCCGGGCCGTGCGCGAGCGCGCCGCCGCCGGGGACCCGGACCCGGCCGTCCGCGCCGAGGCGGCCGCGAGCCTCTCCGAATAAGCAATCTCCTAAAACAAGCGTTTGATTCGGGCATTTTCCGCATTTTCCACACCCCGGTTTCAAATCCCGGGCTACATTTCGTTTGCCCCTGGATGCCGATCTTTCCCCGGACAATTCCCATGCGTCATCCCGACTACTACCAGGAATCCAAATACTGCCCGCGCTGCGACACCTACGTGCGCTTCCTTCAGAGCATCGAAGCGTGCTTCTGCGTCGAATGCGGCGCCAAGGTCCGCCTCTTCAGCCCCGGCGACAAGCGCGCCTTCATGCAGGCGATCCGCCCGGTTCGGAAGGGCGACCTCGGCCAGCAAAAGCGAGTCTCGTAGTTCGCCCTCGATCGCAATCCCCCCATCCCCCTGTCGTTCGCGCCGCGCCCGGCTCATGCCTGGCGGGCGCGTTTTCATTTGCGCGCCTATCCTGCGGCCCGCTCCATGGCTGCGCCGCGCTTCCGACTCTGCCTGATCCTGACGCGGGAACTCTGCCGGCGCGACCCAATCGCCGTTTTGCGCGCGAGTTTGCGCGGCGGCGTGGATCTGGTGCAGGTCCGCGAGAAGGAGATGCTGCCGCGGGAGTTGCTGGCCTGGACGCGCGCCGCGCGCGGGATTTGTCAGATCCGCGGCGTGCCGCTGGTGGTGAACGATTCCGTGGAGGTGGCAGCAGCGGCGGAGGCCGACGGCGTCCATCTGGGCCAGGAGGATCTGACGCCGGCGCAGGCGCGCGCGATTCTGGGCCCCGGCAAGTTGATCGGATGGAGCACCCGCAACCTCGAGCAGGTCGAGCAGGCGGCGCGCTTCGGGGTGGTGGACTACGTCGGCTACGGCCCGGCCTTTCCGAGCGCCACCAAGGGCTACGCCACCGGACTGGGGCCGGAGCTCGTGCGCCAGGCGGCGGCCCGGGCGGCCGAACTGAGTCTGCCCCTCTTGGCGATTGGTGGAATCACTGTGGAAAACCGGGGGGAATTGGGGGAGGAAACGGGTCTGGCGGTCTCCTCAGCCCTCTGCCAGGCGGAGGATTCGGCCGCTATCGCCCGCCTCCTTCTCGCGTAGAGTGTTGAGATGCTCCTCCGCTCCACCCTGATTCCCTTGGGCTTGGCCGCCCTGTCCGGCCTCGCCTCGGCGCAGACCACCGTCG
>CAYVPL010000058.1:0-12229 GCA_964453755.1 uncultured Planctomycetales bacterium | reverse complement strand
CTGCGGCGCGGCACCGTGAACATTTCCTTCTCGACGACGTCGCTGGCTTCGCCCAGAGAGCGGCTGAAGAGGCGAGTGTCCTCGAAGAGCGGCGGCCGCACTTCCTGGCAGCCGGCGGCCTCGGCCACCCGGCGCGCAGTGCGCTCGAGGTGCCGAACGAGGACCAGGTCCTCCGGAAACAGATCGCGCGTGCCGCGCGGGCGCGGGTAGAGGGTCCCCAAGGGCCAACAGGATAGCCCGCCTGACCCCTCCGGCGGCGTTGACGGTCCGCGGCGGGATGCCTAGGCTGTCAGGCGGAAACCGATGTCCCAGCGCCGTCTCCTCGCCTTGATCCTGGCCGCCTGCGCGCTGCCCGCCCTCACCTCGTGCGCGACGGAGCAGGGCAGTTTCGCCGACGCCTGGGCCGATTCCTACGAGGACACGACCGACGTCTTCGGCAAGCACTTCTTCAATCAGAACGACGCGGATCCCTACGCCCGCCAAGATGGCTGGACCGCACAGGCCGGCAACACCGAGGCGCGCGCCTCCCGGCTCTTGCTGAACGCAGGCGTGCCCGAGCCGACGCCGGTGCCGCGCCAAGGACAGAATCGCGGCGACCACGGCATGCAGAGTTTCTGGGACTGGCTGATCGACAACGACTAACGGGACGCCGCCGTTCGTTGTTAGGCTGCGGGCACCATGCGTGCCCTTCCCACCTTCGCTTTGCTGCTGGCCGGTCTCGTCGTGGCCGGCGGACTGACTGCCCGCGCCTCCGCCGAGCGCGACGGCCGCGCCCCCATCCCGCAAGAGCCTCCCGCCGCGGACGAGGCGCCGGAAGCCGCGCAGCAGGACGCGCGCGAGCCGGATGAGATTCGTCGCGAGCTGGCGGCCGCCGAGCGCAAGCTGCAACTGGCCTTCGCGCGCAGCCAGCTCAGCACCCTCGAAAGCGTGGCGGAGATGGAAGACGCCAAGATGGAACTGCAGAAGGCGCAGGCCAGCCTGAACAGTTTCGAGACCCACGAGCAGGCGGCGCGCATCGGCGAGTCCGAGTTGAACCTGCAGCACGAGCGCGACGGCGCGACGGACGCGCGGGATGAAATGGAGCAGTTGGCCGCGCTCTACGGCCAGGGCGACCTGGCCGAGAAGACCGCCGAGCTGGTGATCCGGCGCGCCGAGCGCGGCCTCGAGCGGGCGGAACAATCGCTGCGCCTGATGGACGCCGAGCACCGGCAGTTGTTGAACGTCACGCTGCCGCGCGAACTCGCCGAATTGCGCCACGCCACGGCCGCCGGCGCGCGCAAATTGCGCCAGTTGGAGGCGCAGGCGGACTTGGCGAAGTTGGAACTGGCCGACGAGGTGGCGGAACTCGAAGCGGAGATCGCCGCGCTCAAGAAGGAACTGCAGCAGGCGCCGGCGGCGCCCGCGGCGGGCAAGTGACTCCGGCCTTGCTTCTGGTCGCGGGCCTGCTGGCGCAGCAGCCGGCGCTGCCCACGCGCGCCGATGCAGAGCGCGCGCTGCGCTCCGGCCAGGACTGGCTCCTGGCCAATCAGAATCAGGACGGCTCCTGGGGCAGTTGGTCGGCGCCCGGCCCCTACGACGGCTTCTGGTCCAACCTGGAGACGCACCGCTCCTGGCAAGTGGCCACCACGGCGCTGGGCTGCATGGCTTTGATGGATGCGGGTCTCGGCGAGGCCGAGGCAGCGGCCGTGGACTTGGGTTTGGACTTCCTGGCGCTCCACGCGGACGTGAAGCGCCCCAGCGACTGGGACACGGACAACGTCTGGGCCTACGCCTACGGACTCGCCGGCTTGAGCCAGGCCGCCGCGCATCCGCGCTATCGGGCGCCGGAGCAGAAGCGGCGCGCGCACGCGATCGAGATGATGGGCATTCGCATGATTCAGCGGCTCGAGGAATACCAGACGCCGAGCGGCGGCTGGGCCTACTACGACATGGAGGTGAAGACCAATCCGCCGATGTGGGCGACGTCCTTCACCACGGCCGTCGCCGTCATCGGCCTGCTCCAGGCGCAGGCGCTCGGCTGGCCGGTGGAGTCCCGCCGCGTCACGGCGGCGCTGCGCGTCATCGAGCATTGCCGCCTGCCGACCGGCGCCTACACCTACAACGTGGAGGCGATTCCGGCTGCCACCCGCCTCGAGGACATCGACCAGATCAAGGGCTCGTTGTCGCGCATTCAGTCCTGCAATCTGGCCCTGTTCCTGGGCTTCCAAGCTGGCTATCCGACGGTCGTGAGTTCCGCCGCGCAGTTGTCAGATGGACTCGAGCACTTCTTCCGCGACCACCGCTTTCTCGACGTGGCGCGCGGGCGGCCCCACCCGCACGAGGCCTATTACCTCAACGCCGGCTACTTCTACTTCTTCGGCCACTACTACGCCGGCTGGATCATCGAGCAGTTGCCGGCGGCGGAGCGCGCGCAATGGGCGCCGCAACTGTGGCAGCACGTCGTCAAGACGCAGGCGCGCGACGGATCTTCGATCGACTACTTCATGAACTCCTTCGGGCGGCCCTACGGCACGGCGTACGCGGTTTCGGCGCTCGGGCGCTCGCTGCGCCTCGCCACGCCGGATTCAAAGAGTCAGACTGCCGCGCCAGACCACCGCTGAGCGCGGCACGCGCTCCAGTTCGAAGCCGGCGACCAGATCCTGCGGCGCGCACGACGCTCCGGCCGCGCCCAATCCGCTGACGGCGGCCAGCCAGCCGACGATCTGCTCCGGTTGCCAGCCGGCTGCGCGAAACTGGCGCAGACTGGTGTCGCCGTGGCGCTTGGCGAGACGCAGGCCGTCCTCGCCCAGGATCAGCGGCACGTGGGCAAAACTTGGCGGCGCCAGATCGAGGGCCCGATAGAGCAGGAGTTGGCGCGCGGCGCTGAGCAGCAGGTCGTCGCCGCGCAGGACCTCCGTCACGCCCTGCTGCGCGTCGTCCACGACCACGGCCAGTTGGTAGGCGGCCGAGCCGCTGCTCTTGCTGATCACGAAATCGCCGAAGTCGGCGCCGGCGTCGGCCCGCACGAGTCCGTGCACGCGGTCCGTGAACTGAATTTGGCCTGCTGCGGCGCCAGGATCCGGCACGCGCAGCCGCCAGCAGGGCGGCCGGCCGGTGGCCTGCTCGGCGGCGGCGGCGCTGGGCCAGCGGCCGCGGCAGGTGCCCGGGTAGATCGGCCCCTCGTCGCCCAGATGGGGCGCGCTCGCGGCCAACTCGACGTCACGGCGCGTGCAACTGCAGGGATAGGCGAGGCCCTGCGCGGCCAGGCGCGCGAGCGCCGCCGCGTAGATTTCGCCGCGCGCGCTCTGGCGCACCGGCTCGCCGTCCCAGTCGAGGCCCAGCCAGCGCAGATCTTCGAGGGCGGAAGACTCGGCTCCGTCCTTCACCCGCGGCCCGTCGAGATCCTCGATGCGCAGCAACACCTCGCCGCCGCGCGCGCGCAGATCGAGCCAGGCCAGCAAAAAACTGCGCGCGGTGCCCAGATGCAGCGCGCCCGTCGGGCTGGGCGCCAGCCGCCCGCGCGGCGCCGCGATCATGCCTTCGGCGAATTGTCAGATGGAGGCGCGATCCGGTCCGCCGCCTCGCGCGGCGTGAGGCCGAGTTCGGTCGCGCGCGCGCGCAAGGCTTCGAATTCGGGCTTGGACTGCGTTCCGGCCGCCGATTCGCGCAACTTGAAGGGCAGTTCGCCCAGTGCGGTGGCGCGGTCGGCGACGGCGCGCGGCAGGCGGCTGCGCCGGATCGGCGCGATGCGCAGGCCGAGCGTGCCGAGCAGGCGGAAGCACAGCGCGCGCACGCGCTCCTGCTCGGCGGCGGGCGCCAGCACCACCACCTCGAAGGCCGGACGATTTTTCTTCGCCACTGCGGCGACGGCGTAGGCCTCGACCGCGCCCGCGGCGTGCAGGGACTCGAGCGCGGCGCCGATCTGCTCGCCGGTCTGGTCGTCCACCATCATGCGCAGTTCGACCAGCCACTCCTGGCCCACCGCGATCTCCTCCACCTCGACGCGCAGCAGGTTGGCGCGGTCGGAGAAGTCCTTGGCGCCGAGTCCATGACCGGCGGACAGCACCGTGGCGGCGGGCCGCTCGCCGAAGCGCGCGCCCCAGGCGCGCAGCAAGGCGACGCCGGTGGGCGTGGCGCGCTCGCCTTGCAGCTTCGTGCCGCAGATCGGCATGCCGCGCAACAGGCGCAGCGTGCCGGGCGCGGGCACCGGCAGGCTGCCGTGCGCCGCCTGGATCGTGCCGCTGCCCACGGACACGGCCGTGGACCAAAGTCCCTCGGCGGCGAAGGAATCCAGCAGCGCGCAGGCGGCGGCGACGTCCACGATCGCGTCCACCGCGCCCACTTCGTGGAAGTGCACTTCTTCGGGCGCGCAGCCGTGCGCTTCGCCCTCGGCGACCGCGAGTCCGGCGAAACTCTCCTGGGCCCAGGCGCGGGCGCGCGGGCTGAGGCGCGCGCGGTCGAGGATGTCGCGCACCTCGGACCAGTGCCGGTGCTCGTGCTCCTCGGCGCAACGCACGTCGAAGCGCGTGCCCGCCAGATGATGACGCTCCTCGCGGCGCAGTTCCCAGCGGAAGCTGCCGGCGGGCAGCGGCAATCCGGCCAGCGTCTCTTCCAACAGCGCGCGCGGCGCGCCGGCGTCCATCAGACCGGCGACGAGCATGTCGCCGGCCACGCCGCCGTGAAGGTTCAGATGGATCTGCCGCACCGCGCCATTCTAGTTTCCGCTTCCCTTCCTCCGGATGCGGCTCAAGGCACCCGCGCCAACACCAGGGCGGAGACGCGCGCGGCGCCGGCGGCGCGCAGGGTGCGCGCGCACTCTTCGAGCGTGGCGCCGGTGGTGGCGACGTCGTCCACCAGCCAGAAGTCTTGATCGCGCAGCGCGGCGGCGCTGCACGGGGGCTGCCACGATCGCCGCAGAAACAGCCCGCCGCGCAGATTCGCGCGCCGTTCGGCGCCGCTGAGGGTGGACTGCGGCGGCCGCCCCCGACGGCGCTGCAGGAGCGGCAGCATCCGTCCGCGGCAAGCATCCGCGAGCTGCCGGCCGATGAAGGCCGGCAGCGAGCCGCCCGGCCGCCGGCGCGAACTCGGCGCCGGCACGAAGCAGGCGCCTTCCAGGCGCGCGTCGGCGAGTCGGATCCGCGGCCAAGCCGCGCGCCACAGCGACCAGGCCTGCGCGCCTTCGGGCGCGTCCTTGGCGGCGCCGATCAGGCTGCGCGCGGTGCCGGAGTAATCCCACAGCGCGCGCAACGCGTCGAGTCCGGCGATTGCCGCGGCCGGCCGCGCCGGCCACCACAAGGTTTGACAAATTTCACAGACCGCGCCGGACTGCCGGCACGAGAGCGGCGCCGCGCAGCAGGCGCACTGCGGTTCGGCCAGGGCATCGAGCAGAATCTCCCACTCCCGGGAGGACGGCGGCGCCGGCCGCCGGTGACCGGATTTCAGTCGAGCACGCGCGGGCGCTTGCGCGTGTGCTGCGTGCGCTGGACGGGCGTCGGCAGGCCGAGGCTGGCGCGCACCTTGGACACGTAGGATTCCAGTGTGTCCTCGGGATTGGTGCGAACCTTGAACAGGTCGCCGATTTCGCGCGTCAGGGAAATGTGATCCTCGAAATCGAAGGGATGCTGGCGCAGGTGGGCGGCGACGTAGCGGCGCATCGCTCCCGAGACGTAGCCCTCGAGCATCGCGATGAACACGATGGAGAAGGCCACCATGCCGCCGGCTGCCCAGTAGAGGAAAGCGCGCTCGAGTTCGAGTTGAAAGAAGAAGGCGGCGATCAAGGTGGCGGCGCCGATCATCCAAAAAGCGGCTGCGGCCTGCGAACGAGCCTTCGACTGCAGCGCGGCGCGCAGCGGCGCCAGCGACGTGCTCTTGGTTCCCAGCATCTGGCCGATGCGCTGGCGCGGCCGGTCGCGGCCGACGGAGGACAGGAAGAATGCGGCGCCGAGAAACAGGGCCAGGAAGCCCAGCACGGCGAGATTCGGGTCCGCTTGATGGATGAGCGGATCGTCCTGCATCAGCATGCCAGCATCCTAGCCGGACCTCAGGGCCGGATCAGGGTGCGCGTCACTGCCAATTCCTCCGGGGTCCAGGAAAGTTCTGCGGACCAGACGCCCACGCCTGCGCCGCTGATGCCGATCCGCACCGGCGACTGCGGCACCCAGTCGAGTTCGTACCAGCCGTCGGCGTCGCTGCGCAGGCCGTAGTCTGTCATGCGGCCCTCGGCCGCGACCTCGAGGCCGGCCAGGGGCGTGACGCCGTCGCGGTCGAGCAGGCGCAGACGGATCCGGCGCTCGATGAAGGCGACGCTCTGCGTCAGGGTTTCACCGGAGCGCACCGGCAATTCCACGGCGCTGGTCCAAGTGCGCAGAATGCGTCCGCTGCCGGTCTCGATCCGCTGCAGGAGCACGCGCGTGTTGCCGGGCGTGAGCCAGTCGGTGGTCATGCGGCCGTCGGCCGCCAGCGGCAAACCGTTCACGAAGCTGCCGGACCACTCGTCCTGTCGCCAGAATCCCAGCGTGCAATCGGTCGGCGGCGCGCCATCCAAAGTCACGGTCAGATCGACGGCTCCGGGCTCGCGATCCGGATACTCGAGGCTCCAAGGCTGATCGAGGCCGGGCTGCAAGGTGAAGGAAGCGAGAGGCGCTCCGATCGGGTTGGGACTCATGCGCATGCCGCCCTCGCCGGGGAACGGCGCGCGCGGATCGTAGTCCAACAGCAGGTCATAGGTCCCCGGGCGGATGCCGGCCAGGTCGAAACTGCCGTCCTCGGCGAGTTCGAGGGGGTAGTAGTGGCTCGGCCGGTCCGCATACGAGTGGCCGGGACGAGCGCCCGCCGCGCACAGGATCAAAACCGTGTCCGGCCACTGGGTCCAGCGGCTGCGCAGGTTGCCGCGGAATCGGCAGCCGGCCTGGATCTCGATCTGGATCGGATCGGTGGCAGCAGGATCAAAGTTGACTTCTTTGACGAAGTGCTCGAAGGGCCCCGTGACGCGCAGCCAGCGCGAACCGGCCTCCGGCTGAGTGGCGAGTTCGGCCAGGCCCGACCCATCCGTAGTTCTTTCGCCTTCCTTGTAGGAAGCGCGGAGCGGAAAGTCGGGATGCGGTCTCGAGTAGGCCGAACGCAAGAGAATCGCATGCTCGGTCAACTCCAGCGGCCTCGATCCCGGGAGGAAACTTTCGACGAGCGCGCCGGGAACGGGTTCACCGGCCGCGAGCAGTTGAACGCGCAGCCGGCCGGTCGGCACGAGTTCGAAGCGCACGTTCTGCGGCGCGTGCCCGTCCGACTGCAACAACTGCGCGGGCGGCACCGCCCACTCCTCCGCGTCCGGAGCGATGCGAACGAGGGAAGTTCCGATCTGCAGCACGCCCGCTGCGCGGCCGGCCGCATGCGGTCCGTCGGCTTTCTCCGGGGTGAAAAGGGTGCCGTCTTCCGGAAGATGCTGAACGAAGAGGGTAAAACCCGTCACGGGCAGGCCGGTGGCGGCCTCCACCACCTCGACGAGCATCTCCGGCGCGCGACGAAGTGTGAGAGGGATGGCCCGATCGCCCCAGGCGCGCTCGACGGGATCCAGGAGATCCAACCGGCCCTGCGCCTTCGCCTCGAGGGTGACCGATTCGGACAGCTGCCGCTCCTGGCGGGCGAAGATCGAGAAACTGCCGTCGGCGCCCGAGGTGGCCATGAGGCTCGCAACGCGGTCGGCGGGCAGCTTGCCGCGCACGATGACTCCCGCCAAGGGCGCTCCCTGTTCGTCCAGGCAGACGCCTCGAATCGAGGGCATCTGCCGCACGCGCACGATCAGTGGCTCGGTCGGGCCGCCGGCGGGAAGCACCAGGAATGCCGGATCCAGCAGCACGCTGCCTTGTCTTTCAACTTGGAGAGCCCAACTGCCGGCGGGCAGCGGGAGGGAGAAGGTGAACTCGCCCAGGGCATCGGCGGTCCCGCTGAGATGTTTGACGTACGAAGGCTCCGGACGCAAACCCAGGGGAAGATCCCGCGCGACCACGCGCACTCCTTCCACGGCCTCTCCGCTCTCGTTCTCGACGCGGCCGCTCACCGCGTAGGCGGGGAACATGCGGATCTCGCCAAAATCTTCGACGGGATGGGCGGGAATCGCATTCCAGTACGCGTGACGGTGCAGCCATCCTTCCGCCGCCAACTCGATGCGGAATTTCTCCTCCGGCGGATTGAAACTGAAATCGAAGGAGCCGTCTGCCGCCGTGACGGTCTCGCTGCGGGCATGATCCGTGCAGAGATCGGGACGGGCGAGCCGACAAGAATTCGGATGCGCCGTGAGAATCACTCCCGCGAGCCCGGCGCCGCTGCCGTCCTGCACGCAGCGGCCGCTGATCGTGAAGGATCCCGCGCGGGAGGCCGCGGCGAGTTCGCGGCTCGGAGCGGAATCCGGCTCCGAAGTCACGGCTTCCGGCGCCGAACCCGCCCAGGTCGCAATCGCCCCGGCGGGTTGGGACAGCGCCAACTCCGGCCCCGGCGCCGCAGCCTCCAGCGTCTCGCTCCCGCCTGACCAAACGGCAATGCCGAGCGCGATCGCCCCGATGCCGGCGGCGGCCACGAGCGCGGGCACCGCCAGAGACGCCGGCTGCGCCAGTCCGGCGGCTCCAGCGACGAGCAGTTGGGCTTCACGGCGGCCATGCTCCTGGCTCAGGTTGCGGCGCAGGCGCGCCAGCGCGCGCGACAGCCGCGTCCGCACGGCGCCCGGAGTTTGTCCGAGACTGCTGGCGATCTGGGCCGGCGTCCATTGCTGGAAGTAGCGCAAGATCAGGATCTCGCGCGAGGCCTCGTCCAACTGGAAGAGCGCATTCACCACGCGGCGCTGCGCTTCGGCGCGCGCCACAATCTCGTCCGGGGTGGCGGAGGCTTCCGTTCCCATGCCGGCGCCGGCTGCAGCTTCGCGCTCGCGGCGCCGCGCGTCGGTGCGACGCTTCTGCAGATGCGCGTTGCGCAGGACGCGGCTCAACCAGGCGCGCGCCGGGCCGGATCGCTCCGGCGGATGCTCCGCTGCGCGGAGCCACACGTCCTGGGCGAGGTCGTCCGCTTCGGATTCGCCGGCCACGGCGCGCGCCACCCCGCGCACCCAGCTCAGGTTTTCGAGCAGATCTTGCAGCGGAATTCCCGCGGTTGGCGAAGTCATGCCCTTCTCATGCCGCGCAACGCCCGGCGTTACGCGAATTCCACCCAGATTAGCCGACGCTCGCACCGCGGGCTCCTTCCCCGTATCGTGCCGGCTTGGATTCCGCCGCCCGACCGCGTCTGGTGGTGCTCGGCTGCGGCTTCGGCGGCTACTCGCTGCTGTTGCGGCTGCCCAAGCGCCTCTTCGACGTCACGCTGATCAGCCCGCGCAATTATTTTCTCTTCCTGCCGCTGCTGCCTTCGGCCGTGACCGGCACCGTCGAGTTGCGCAGCATCGTCGAGCCGGTGCGGCGGCGGCTGCGTGCGGTGCGCGTGCTGGAAGGCGCGGCCGTCGCGGTGGACTGGGAACGGCGCGTGGTGCGCGCGCAGGGCGCGGTGGACGGCACCCCCTTCGAGGTGCCCTTCGACGAACTGGTGGTGGCGGTGGGTTGCCGGCCCTCGGACTACGGCATTCCCGGCGTCTCTTCGCACGCGCTGATGGCCAGCAGTCTGGAGGACGCGCGCGCCATCCGCCGCGCCATCCTCACGCAATTCGCCCGCGCCAGCCTGCCCGGTCTCGCGGTTGAGGAGGTGCAGCGCCTGCTCACCTTCGTGGTGTGCGGCGGCGGGCCGACCGGCGTCGAAGTCGCCGCGGAGATTCACGATTTGCTGCGCGACGAATTGCGCGCCGCGTTCCCGGATCTGGCGCCACGCGCGCGCATCGTGCTGCTGGAGGCGGGCGAGCGCATCCTCAGCCAGTTCAGCACCGCGCTGGGAAGTTACGCCGACCGCCACTTCCGCCGCGAGGGCGTGGAAGTGCGCACGCACACCACGGTGGCGGCGGTGGGCGCCAGCGAGATCGTGCTGCGCGACGGCGGGCGCCTGCCCTACGGCATGGTGGTGTGGGCGGCGGGCAACGGCGCGACCAGCTTCGTGCAGGGGCTGAAGGAGCTGCCGCAGGAGCGCGGGCGCTTGAAGGTGGACGAATTCCTGCGCCTGCCCGGGCGCGCGGGCGCTTACGCCATCGGCGATTGCGCGGCCTGCGGCGAGCCGGCGCTGCCGGCCACCGCGCAGGTGGCGCAGAAGCAGGGCAAATACCTCGCGCGGATGTGGCGGCGGCGCGCGAAGGGCAAGGAGTCCAAGGCCTTCACCTTCAACTCGGTCGGCATGCTGGCCTACGTCGGCCAGGGTCGCGCGATCGCGGATCTGCCCAAAGTGCAGTGGTCGGGCCGCTGGGCCTGGCTGTTCTGGCGGTCGGTCTATCTGACGAAATTGGTCAGTTTCCCGAACAAGGTCAAAGTGCTCTTCGACTGGACCAAGAACCGGCTGTTCGGACGCGATTTGAGCCGGTTCTGATCAGCGCAGAGCTGCGGGCAGTTCGAAAGTGAACACGCGGTCCGCGTCGCCGGCGCCGATCTCGATGTGGCCGAGCAGCTGAACGTCAGGATAGGGATTGCCGCTCGCTCCCACTCTCGGCACGAGCAAACTCACGCTCCACTTGCCGAGGACCGGTACGGAGCGCCGCATGCCGCGTTCCGGACCCAGCGCTGCCTCGCGCTGCGAGTGTCGGCGGACGATCTCCGGCCAGCCAGAGTCGGCGGCGGGTTCGAATCGCAGGGTGTAGCGTCCGTTCTCGTTGGCGATCGGACCGCTGCCGCGCAGTTGAATCGACACGCTGAAGGCGGGCTCCAAGACCGGAGCGAGGTGTCCGGAAGCCTGCGGCAAGTGCACGCTGCGAAAGCCGGGTGTCTCAATCAAAAGATCGGCGGTGCCTCCGGGCAGCACCGGAAGGCGCTGGATCCCGTCCGGATGGTGAAGATTGGTGCCTCCACCCCCATTTGTCCGCAAGCGCCAGACCATGCATCCTGGAGGCACGGTTCCGTCCGGCGCGCGCGGCGCGACCGTCACGACATCCAGGAATGAACTCAGGTCCAGCGGCTGCAGGCGGGGATCGGTGCGCCACTCGCCAGGGTGAATCACAATCTCCTCCAGACGCAAGAATTCCTGTCCGGTCCGCTGGATGCGACCGACGAGGGTATAGCTGCCCGGAGTGACGTCGCGCACCTTCATCACGTAGACGTCCCGGTTGATGTTCCCGCCGGCGCGAAACTTGCCGCTCGCCGATTCCAGAGCGAACTCGAGCATGGTCAGGTCCCCGCCGTCGGACCATCGGACGATGCCGATCAGGTGACCGCCGGCTTCCGTCGCCGGGTCGAGCCCTGCGCGCGACAAAGTCAGGAACCCGCTCATCAGGGTCAACGCGATCCAGGGAGCGCCCATCGGATCAGTCTATCACGATGTCCTTCCGCATCAGGATCGCCCCTGCCGGACAATAGGTGAGATAGTGGTCGTGAGAGCGCAGCCAGGGCGGGGCCTGGTCGCGCGGGAGGCGCACGAAGCCGAGGCGCGCGAAGAATGGCTCAGCGCTGAGGGTCATCAGCCAGAGGTCGCGCAGGCCTTCGGCAGCGGCTTCGCGCTGCATTTCCTCGGTCAATCGCGCGCCCAGGCCGGCGCCCCGATGCGCGGCGGCCACGGCCACCGATCGCAAGTACCCGTCGGTCCCATGGCGCTCAAGGGCGGCGCAGGCGATCAAGCCGCCGTCCCGTTCCACCACGCGGAAGACTCGAAGTTGCCGGTCAAGATCGTCGGCGGGCAACCCGCCTCCGACCATCAGGCGGCGCAGGTTCGCGACGTCGGCCGCCGTGGCGGCGCGGCTGATCATTGCGCCTGCGGGTCCCGCGGCATGGCCAGCGCCGGATCGCCGTAGAGGATGAACTTCATGCCCTGGAAGTAGATGGAGGGCGGATACCAGTCCGCGCTCGGCTTCAGTTCGTCCAGACGCTCGGCGGCGTGATAGTGCCGCAGCGCCGCGCACCAAGCTTCACCCACCGTGGCGCTGCCCGCAGCGGCGGCGATCAAGAATCCGTCCATCAGCGAGAGCGCGGCCGGCTGCGAGCCGGTCACGCAGCCGACGTAGGCCGCGGCGCCGCCGGTGGGCAGGCGCAGCAGGCGCTCGCCGAAGGAACTGCTGTTCCAGCGCGACGGCTGCAGGGGCGCGGGCGGCGGCGGCGGCGCGGCGAAGACTTCGCCGTCGTTGGTGCCGCGGTGCGGCAGGCCGGCAAAG
>CAYVPL010000057.1:0-12343 GCA_964453755.1 uncultured Planctomycetales bacterium | reverse complement strand
CGAGGCGCTGCGCGCCGCCGCCTACGATGTCCGCCTGATCGAGGCGGTCTGAGCCTTGACATTTTCCTTCGTGGGTTAGGATGGTGCTGATCCGCGCCGGCGGATTTCCCCCCATGCTGCGTCCCCCCCTGGCCGCCCTTGCCGCCTGCTGCACCACCCTGCTCGGGATGTGCGGCAGCTCCGGCTCGGGCAGCGTCGGCGCCGGCGGTTCGTCCGCGGACCTGAACACCGACAGCTACCTCGGCGGCGCCATCGACCCGGACTACGTCTTCCACTGGACCCCGCGCCGCACCGGCGGCGCCACCGAAATTTTCGTCGAGGTGCAGAACGCGCCCTCCGAACTGCCGGCGCAGCTGCTCGACCTGAACTACGGCCCCGCCGCCTGCGCCACCGCCGTGCGCGACGGCTTCAACGCCTGGACCAAGCACTCCGGCGTGCCGATGCGCCTCATGCTTGCGCTGCACGAGGACGGCGACTTCATCGATCCCGATCTCGTGCGCATCGAAATTTCCTTCCGCAGCGGCGGCGAGCCCGGCCTCGTCGGCTACACGCAGCTGATCACGGCCGCCATGTCGCCGACCGTCGTCGAGCGCGTGCAGGTGGAGATTCGCATCGGCTCCGACACGCGCAACCTGACCGGCGAAATGGTCTACGCCCTGCTGCTGCACGAATTCGGCCACGCGCTGGGCATCGTGGCGCCGTCGCCGCGCACCGGCCACAGCAACAAGGCCGCCGACGTGATGTTCCCGACCGTGCGCTGGTCCGAATTGAGCCAGAACGACCGCCTTGCCCTGCGCGAACTGTATGAACTGACGCCCACGATGCGCCGCGCCGACGAAGTGGGCAACGCGCCGGACGGCCCCGGCGGGGGCGATCCCGGCGCATCGGGCGCTTCGGGCGCGGCTGCGCCGCCTTCCCTCGACGCGTTCGCAAATCCCGAGGCCTGGCTGCGCGCGTTCTTCCGGCCCGCACTGCGCTCCGCGCCCGCGCGCCTGGATCCGGAACTGCTGCGCTGCGGCAGCTGCGCGCGCGTCGACGAGCCGGCGCGCTGAATTTCTACGGCGCGGTCAAAAAGTCGAGCAAGTGGCGGTGGAAGGCCGCCTTGTCGCCCAGATAACAGGGGTGCGGCGCGCCCGGCATCACCTGCAGCCGCGCCTGCGGCATCGCCGCAACCAGCTTTTCGCCGTGCGCGAGCGGCACCACCTTGTCCACGTCGCTCCAGATCACCAGCGTGCGCACCGGCGAGCCCTGCAGACTTGACAATTTTTCCTCCACGCCCACCGGCGCCACCGCCACGAAGCGCGTGACGCGCTCCGGATGCGCCGCGACGAAGCTCAGCGCGGCCGGCCCGCTCATCGAGGCCGCGAGCAGCGCGGCCTTCTCCACCTTCAGCGCGTCGAGAATCGCCGCCACCCATTCCTCCGGCGGCGGCCCGCCCGCTGCGGATTGGCCGTGGCCCGGCAAATCCACCGCCAGCACGCGCATCCCGGCCGCGGCCAGCGCCTGGATCGTGCCCAATTGCTCCCAGGTTTCGGAACTGAAGGCCGCGCCGTGCAGCAGCAGGATCGGCGGCCCGTCGGCGGGGCCGGCGCTGCGCAGAAGAAGGGCGCAGCCGGGAATCTGGATGCGGTATTGGTCCACGGTCGGCGGCGTCGGCGGCTCCGCCTCCCGGTCCGCGCAGGCGGCCGCCATCGGCAGGGCAAGCAAAAGAATGGGGAAGGTTTTGACCATTGCGGGAGCCACAGGAAACCCTATAGTTTTCACCCGGTCGTCGTAAAGAGGCGCGATTCGGAAACCCGGCGTCGAACCGACGCCGTTTCTGGAATTGGAGTCATCCATGGATCCTAAAACCGAGGCCGCAGGCCTCATCGAGGCCAAAGGCCTCAAGAAAAGTTTCGGCGCGATCCACGCGGTGCAGGGGGTGGACCTGGTGGTCAGCCCCGGCTCGGTGGTCGGCTTCCTGGGGCCGAACGGCGCGGGCAAATCCACCACCATGAAGCTCATCACTGGCTTCCTGGAGCCCGATGCCGGCACGGTGCGCGTCTGCGGCCACGATCTGATGGCGCAACCGCTCGCCGCGAAGGCCTGCATCGGCTATCTGCCGGAAGGCGCGCCGGCGTATCCGGACATGCGCGTCTTCGAGTTCCTGCGCTTCATCGCCGAAATCCGCGGCATGCGCGGCGCCGAGGCCAAGAGCCGCGTGGACGAAGTGGTGGCGCTGGTGCACCTGGACCGCGTGGGTTATCAATCCATCGAAACTTTGTCGAAGGGCTTCAAGCGCCGCGTCGGGCTGGCGCAGGCGCTGATTCACGATCCGCCGGTGCTGATTCTCGACGAACCCACCGACGGCCTGGATCCGAACCAGAAATTCGAAGTGCGCAACCTCATTCAAAGCATGGGCAAGAAGAAGGCCATCGTGCTGTCCACGCACATTCTCGAGGAAGTCGAGGCGGTGTGCACGCGCGCCGTCGTCATCAATCAGGGCCGCGTGGTCTTCGACGGCACCGCCCGCGAACTGGACGCGCTGGCCGCGCCCACCGTGTCCCGCCACCGGCTGGATCACGTGTTCCGCTCGCTCACCACCTCGGACACGGCGCTCGCCGCGGGGGGGGGACGCTGATGCGCCAGCTCTGCGTCGTCTTCCGCCGCGAATTCGGCAGCTACTTCGCCACGCCGCTGGCCGCGGTGTTCCTGGTGATCTTCCTGTTCCTGTGCGGGATCTTCACCTTCAACTTCGGCGGCTTCTTCGAGCGCGGGCAGGCCGATCTGCGGCCCTTCTTCATGTACCACCCGTGGCTCTATCTCTTCCTCGTGCCCGCGATCGCCATGCGCATCTGGGCCGAAGAGCGGCGTCTGGGCACCGTGGAGCTGCTGATGACCCTGCCGGTGCGCCTGCGCGACCTGGTGCTGGGCAAGTTCTTCGCCGCCTGGGCCTTCTGCGCGCTGGCGCTGGCCTGCACGCTGCCGATCTGGCTCACCGTCAGTTATCTCGGCGATCCGGATCACGGCGTCATCGCCACTTCTTATTTGGGCAGCCTGCTGATGGCGGGCGCGTTCCTCGCGGTGGGCTCGTGCATCTCGGCGTTCACCAAGAATCAGGTCATCGCGTTCATCTTGTGCGTGCTGGTCTGCTTCGTGCTGCTGCTGATCGGTTACCCGGTGTTCCTCGGTTATCTCACGGGCTGGGCGCCGGAGTTCGTCGTCAGCGCGGTGGCCAGCTGGAGTTTCCTCACGCACTTCGACGCGCTGTCGAAGGGCGTCATTGACCTGCGCGACGTGCTGTTCTTCGGCAGCGTCATCGCCGTGTTCCTGTTCATGAACGCCCTGGTCCTCGACTGGAAGAAGGCGGCTTAGGAGATCCCCATGGACAAGAAATCCACCGCACTCACCGGCATCGGCATCGCGATCGTCGCTTTCCTGGCCGTCAACGCGCTGGCGCAGCCCGTCCTGCGCGGCGCGCGCCTGGACGTCACCGAAGACCGCCTCTACACGCTGTCCGACGGCGCGCGCGCGATTCTGCGCAACATCGAGGACCCGGTCACCCTCGATCTGTACTACACGCAGGAAACCGGCCGGCGCGTGCCGCCGATTCACACCTACTCCCAGCGCGTGCGGGAGTTTTTGCAGGAGATCGAAGGCCTGGCGGGGGACAAATTGAAGCTGCGCTTCATCGACCCGCAGCCTTACTCGGAAGAAGAGGACGCCGCGCGCGCCGCCGGTCTGACGAATCTGATGGCCGACGAATCGGGCGGCGCCGTCACCTTCGGCCTGGTCGGCACCAACTCGGTGGACCGGCAGGAAGTGATCGGCTTCCTCGATCCGCAGACCGAGTCCTTCCTCGAGTACGACGTCATGCGCCTGCTGCTGGCGCTGGCCACCGGCGAGAAGGCCAAAGTGGCGCTGGTCACCGCGCTGCCGATGGAGGGCCGCTACGACCCGCAGAGCCCCGGCCGCCCGCCGGAGAATTGGCTGATTCTCGACCTGATGCGCCAGCTCTTCGAGGTGGAGACGGTGCAGCCCGGCGCCGAGACGCTGCCGGAAGGCACCGACCTGCTGTTCCTGGCGCATCCGAAGGGATTGTCAGAGGGCCTGCTGCGCAGCATCGACGCCTACGCGCTGGCCGGCGGCAACATGCTGATCCTGCTGGATCCGCGCTGCGAGAGCGATCCCTCCGGCGCCGAAGCCAGCCAGTTCGGCATGCCGCCCGCGTCCTACTCGGATCTCGGTCCGCTGGCCGCAGCCTGGGGCCTGGCGTGGTCGCACGAGATGTTCCTCGGCGATCGCACGTCCGCGGTCTACGTGCCGGCCGGCGGCAACGGCCGCAGCGGGCAGCGCGTGCAGTATCTGGCCTATCAGCAGACCGCCAGCGAGCACGGGCAGTTCGCCGCCGACGATCCGCTGATGCAGGCGCTGGAGTCCATTCTGCTGGCCGTGCCCGGCGAGTTGGAGACGCTGCCCGACGCCACGACGCGCCTGGTGCCGCTGATTCACTCCACCAAGGACTCGATGCTGATCGAGACCAGCCGCCTCGAATTCCTGCCCGATCCCAGCGAGCTGCTCACGCACTTCGTGCCCGATCAGCGCGAGCACCTGCTGGCGGCGCGCCTCGAAGGCACGCTGAAGAGCGCGTTCCCGGGCGAAGACGGAGTGGCCGCGACGGGTCAGGCCGGCGGCATCGTGCTGGTCGCCGACGCCGACTTCCTGGCCGATCCGTTCTGGGTTGACAAACGCTTCGTGCCGATGGGCCGCCCGCCGATGGCGGTGATGGACAACGGCTCCTTCATCCTCAACACGCTGGAAGCGCTGTCCGGCAGCGGCGAGCTGCTGGGCCTGCGCGGCCGCGGCACGCACACGCGGCCCTTCGCGCGCGTGGAAGAACTGCGCCGCGCGGCCGACGAGCGCTATCTGGCGGAACAGGAGGCCCTGGAGGCGGAAATCAGCGCCAGCGAGGCGCGCATCGGCGATCTGCTGGGGCAGGGCGCGGCAGGGGAAATGATTCTCACGCCGGAGATCGAGCAGGAAGTCGAAGACCTCAACGCGCAGATCCTGGATGCGCGCAAGCAGTTGCGCGCGGTGGAATTCAATCTGCGGCGGGACATCGACGGCCTCGGCCGCGAGGTGACGCTGCTCAACGTGGCCGGCGTGCCGCTGGCCGTGGCCCTGCTGGTGCTGGGCTGGACCTTCATCCGCAATCGCAAACGCTGAATCCCATGACGACCCGCACGCTCAAGATTCTGGGCGCGGCCGCTGTGGTCGCGCTGCTGCTGGCATGGTGGCTGACCCGGCCGGCCGCGGATCCCGCTCAGTCCGGCGGCAAGGCCGAGTCGGTGCTACCCGGCTACCGCGAGAAGATCAACGACATCTCGCGTGTCGAATTGGACGACGGCGAGAAGCCGCTGACCGTCGAGAAGCGCGGCGCCGAGTGGGTGGACGTCCGCCGCGGCGGCTATCCGGTGAAGGCCGAGGAAGTCAAAGGACTGCTGCTGGCGCTGAACGGCCTGGAGCGCAAGGAGGCGAAGACCGACAAGCCGGCCCTGCACGGCGAGCTGCAATTGGCGGTCGAAGGCGATCCGGAGCAGCGCGGCAAGGTGCTGCGGCTGTGGACGGCGGGCTCCGAGCAGCCAGCCTGGGAGCTCGTGGTCGGCAAGGCGAAGTGGACGCCAGTGCGCGGCTTGTACGTGCGCCTGTTGTCTGACAATCAGTGCTGGTTCGCGACCGGCGAGCTGCAGCTGCCCTATTCGCCGACCGCCTGGTTCGAGAAGGAGATCGTCAACGTCAATCAACTGGACGTGGCGAAGGTGGTGCTGGTGCGCGGCGCGGAGACTTTCACCATCACGCGGCCCGACAGCGACACGCCGTGGACTCTGGCCGAACTGCCCGAGGGCCGCGCGCTCAAGGAAAGCAGCCCCTTCGGCTCGCTGGCCAACACGCTGGGCTTTTTGAATTTCGACGACGTCGCGCCGGCGACTGAAGAGCGCTTCGCGCGCGATCCGGATCTGGTGGCGGAATTCACCTGCTTCAACGGCGCGAGCGTGCGCGGCATCGGCTGGAAGGAGGGCGAGAAGATGTGGATGCGCTTCGAGGCCTCGCCGCCGACCGTCGAGCCGCCGCCGGCGGATCCGGAGGCGGAGTTGGGGCCGGAGGACGGGCCGCAGGAGGGGCCGCGCGGGCCGAGTTCGGCGACGATTGCCGGATGGAGCGGCCGCTTCACCGGCTGGTGCTACGAGATGTCGCCGTGGAAGGCGCAGGCGCTGCAGCAGCCGCTGGAAGATTGGCTGGAGCCGCTGCCGGGCGCCGAAGATGCGGAGGCGGGCGCGGAGGCCGGCGCGGGCGGGGGTGACGGCGAGCAGGCGCCGGCTCCGGCTCCGGCCGACGAGCATCCCGACGATCACGAGCATCCTGACGATCAAAAGTGAGCGAAGGCCAGGCCTTCTGGGAGGAACGCTGGCGCGAGGGGCGCATCGGCTTCCACGAAGGCCGCGTCAACGAGCATCTGCTGGCGGAATGGCCGCGCTTGGGCCTGCGCGGCGACGAAGGCGTGCTGGTGCCGCTGTGCGGCAAGGCGCAGGATCTGATCTGGCTGGCCGCGCAAGGGCACCGCGTGGTCGGCGTGGAATTCAGTGAGATGGCGGTGGCGGCGTTCTTCGCCGAGCAGAAACTGACGCCGCGGCGCGGGCGGATCGGCGGTCTTGAAACCTGGAGCGCCGATTCTCTGACCATTTTCCGCGCCGATTTCTTTGACGTGCAGCCGGAGCATCTGGCGCAAGCCTGCGGTGGCGCCGCCCCGCTCGCCTGGTGGGATCGGGCCGCGCTGGTCGCCTTGCCGGCCGCTACGCGCCGCGCCTACGCCGAGCGCCTCGCCGCGCTGCTGCCCCCCACTGCGCGCGGCCTGCTGCTGGTGCTCGAGTACGCGCAGGATCAGATGGCGGGCCCGCCCTTCGCCGTCCCGGAGGCGGAGGTCCTCTCCAGTTTCGGCCCGCCCCGCTTCGCCCCCCCGCAGTTGTTGAAGCGAGTGCCGCTGGAAATCTCCGCAGAACGCCGCGCGCTGGGCGTCACGAGTCTGCAGGACGTCCTCTGGCGAGTCATACGGAGTCGCACACCGATGTACGAATTCCCGGACCGAAAGTGCCGCACGGAAATCCAGCTTGCAGGCGGCGGGCCAATCTCGTCCGCTGCGGAGCCGGAGAAGGGCTCCAGCGGCAGGGAGGCAGATCGGCCGGGTGAGTGTGCGGTACTTTCGTCCCACAAACTCGCACATCGGTGTGCGACTCCGTATTGACTTCCGACTGGCAGCGGTTGGAAGAGGCGTTTGAGCGCGCTTCGGCGATGCCGGCGGAGGCGCGCGCGGCTTTCTTGAGGAGTCTGCACGACTGGCCGGCGAAGTTGCGCGAGGAGTTGGAGGGCATGCTCGTGGCTCATGCGGGCGCAAGCGCCACTGCAGCGGCGCTCGAGCAGCCGGCCGTGCACGCGCTGGGCTTCGCGCTGCCGGGCGGGGCCAGCGCCGCCGCGGATTGGACCGGGCAGGTGCTCGGCGGCCGCTGGAAGATCGAGTCGGTGATCGCCTCGGGCGGCATGGGCGACGTGCTGCGCGCGCGCCGCGTGGTGGGCGACTACGAGCAAGCGGTGGCGGTCAAACTGCTGCGCGAGGGTTATCAGCACGGCTCGCTGGCGCGGCGATTCTTGGCGGAGCGCCGCACCCTGGCCGCGCTGAATCATCCGCACGTCGCGCGGCTGCTCGACGGCGGCGAGACCGAGTCCGGCATTCCCTGGCTGGTGATGGAGTACGTGGAGGGCGAGAACCTGCTCGCCGCCGCCGATCGGCTGAATCTGGACCTGCGCGCGCGCGTGCGCTTGATGCTGCCGGTGTGCGAAGCGCTGCATCACGCGCACCAGCGCCTGATCGTGCACCGCGATCTGAAACCGGGAAACATTCTGGTGCGGCCCGACGGCCTGCCGATGCTGCTCGATTTCGGCATCGCCAAATTGTTGGATCCCGAAGCCGGCGGCGAGGAAGTCACGCAGGCCGCCTTCTCGCTGATGACTCCGGAGTACGCCAGCCCCGAGCAGGCGCGCGGCGAACTGGTCGGCACCGCGAGCGATCTGTGGTCGCTGGGCGTCGTGATGCATCGCCTGTTCGCGGGTTTCAAGCCTTACGAATTCGATCCTGCGATCAGCCGCTTCGAGCTGGCGCAGCGCCTCGGCAGCCTGCAGGTGCCCAGCGTGCGCACGCGCCTGCCCGGTTTTCCGGCGGACCTCGACGCGATTCTCGGCAAGTGCCTGCGCGCCGAGCCGGCGCGGCGGTACGCCTCGGCGCAGGCGCTGGAGGAAGATCTCAAGCGCTTCCTGCGCGGCCTGCCGGTGGCGGCGCAACCGGACAGCTTCGGCTATCGCGCGCGGCGCTTCCTGCGCCGCAATTGGGCCGCGAGCGCGCTGGGCGCGGCGGCGCTGGCGGCGGCGGGGGCGGGAGCGGCCGGCATTGTGTGGCAGCGCGACGTGGCGATTCGCCGCGCCGAGACCGCGCAGTGGGTCGTTGACTTCTTGGTCGGCCTGTTCAAGGCGCCCGATCCGTGGGCCGAGGGCCTGCAGGAGCAGTCGCTCGAGCGCATCCTCGACGAGGGCCGCCGCCAGCTGGCCGCCGGCGCCGGCCGCGAGCCGGAGATTCGCCGCGAGTTGCTGGCCGCGCTGGGCGAGGTGTACCGGAATCTCGGCGCCCACGAGGATGCGATTGACATCTTGGAGGAGGCGATGAGCGTCGAGCCCGATCTGCGCAGCCGCCAGCCGCAGCGCTGGGCTGATCTGGCCTTCCTTCTGGGAGTCGCGCACATTCGCCTGCAAAATCCCGCCGCCGCCGAAGCGCCGCTGCGCGAGGTGCTGGCGATCCGCCGCGCCGGCGCGCGCGGGGGCGACGACGAACTCACTGCTTCGGCGCTCAACACTCTGGGCGCGGCGGTCGCGGCCCTCGATCGCCGGGACGAGGCGGAGTCGCTGTATCGGGAGGCGCTCGGCATGCGCGAGCGCTTGCTCGGTCCGGACCACGAGGACCTCGCGACCACGCTGCAGAATCTCGCGGCCCTGGCCTACCAGCGCGGCGACATTCCTGAGGCGCTGCTCGACTACGAGCGCGCGGCCGGCATCTACGCGCGCGCCTACCCGCAGGGCCATCCGGATCGCGCGACCGTCCTGAACAATTGGGGCATGGCCCTGCGCGAGGCGCGGCAATACTCCGCCGCGGAAACCGCCCTGCGCGAAGGCCTGGCGATGCGCCAGCGCCTCCTGCCGCCTGACCACCCCTACGTGGCCGGCAGCCGCAACTGCCTGGGGCTCCTGTACTACGAAACCGGCCGCACGGCCGAGGCCGCAGAGGAGTGGCGCACGGCGCTTGAGGCCATTCAGGAAAGCGCCCGGCCGGACCACCCGCTCGTGAGGGAGCTGAGGGAGAACGTGGAGGCGGCAGAAGCCGACCTCCGAACGGAGGGGTCCTAGAACTCGTGCTCGTGATGGTGCGAGGCCGACACTGCCTGATCGCGCCACAGGCCGTCCGTGTACCAGAGTCCTTGTCCCGAGTAGCGCGCGCGCACCACCGTGTGGGTTTGGTTGGCGCCCGCGGGCACCGGCTGGCCGAAGGCGAAGGTGCGGGCGGCCCACGGGCCCAGCGCGGGCTGGGCGGGATCCACCCACGGCGTGCCGTTTTCGGGCGAGAGCCAGAGGAAGGGCTCGAAATCGGGCGTGGTGGGGATCAGGTCGCCGCCGGCCGGATCGGGATTGCGCATCCAGGCCGGGAAGATGAGGGCGTCGAGGATCAGGTCGCCGTCGGTGTCGACGTTGACGTAGCCGTCGGGATGGAAGGCGGAAAGATCGCCGGCGGGCATGCGCGCCTGGCCGAAGCCCGGCGTGGTCGCGCCGATGCGCAGGCCGTCGGGGTGGCCGCTCTCTGACAATCCCGCGGCGGTCCCCAGCCAGGCCCGCGGCACCTTCACCACGAAATCGGCGCCGCGCAGATCGGCGGGCCACAGCCAGCCCAGCCGGGCGGCGCCGGACGGATCGTTGAATGACGTGAGCCCGGCCTGATCCTCGGCGCGGGGAAACACGTCGTAAGGCTCCAGGTACCCCAGTCCGCGGCGCAGGCCGAAGCTGGCCCGCCACATCAGCTCGTGGATCTTCGGCGCGCCGAACACCGGCTTGTCGTTGAAGATTTCCAGGCTGTGCCCGCCGCCGGGCGCATTCGAGCAAGTGCCAATGTCGTCGTGCAGCGCGCTGCCGTAGTCGGCCACCTGCAGGTAGTGCTGAACCGGATCGTGGTTGAACACCTTCACTTGCAGGCGCGCGCCTTGCTGATCTTCCGGCTGCGGGATCCACGCGCCGGTGAGGGGATCAAGAATCGTCGGATCGTCGGCCACCACGTAGAGTTCGTGATTGGCCCAGGCCATGACCACGTCGTACGGCCCGAAGGGATCGGTCATGCCCGGCGTGATGCCTTCCTGCGCCAGGGCCTGCCAGGTTTCCGGCGGCAGCACGTCCTTGGACTTCAGCAGGTCCGACCACTGCTCGTACGTGCCGAAAGGCGGCGTCTGCGCGTCGTTGAGCATCGCCTGCACCGCGGCCGCCGAGGCGCCGGCCAGCACCGCCTCCGCGACGGTTTTGACTTTGCTCTCGGGCGCGATGGCGCCGATCGTGTCCGGCCCCAGGCCGCGCCGCAGCTCCATCATCGCGGCGCCGCGCGCGTCGCGGCGCACCTGGCCGCTGACGGGATCGCGCCTCTCGAAGACCGGCTGGATGAAGTGCGCGCTCGGGCGCACGGGGCGCCAGCGCCAAGCCTGCAGGCCGCGCAAATTGCCCAGCGTGCCGTGATTCACCGCCACGTCCAGCACTTCCTCGCCGCCGACCGTCGCCCACGTGACGTCGTAGCCCTTCGAGGGCAGCAAGCCTTCGCCGAAGGGCGCGAAATCCTGCAGATAGTTGGTGGGAATGAAGTTGTCGTGCTCGCTGGCGTAGACGCGCCATTGCACCACCAGCACGTCGAAGGGCTTGGCTTCCGGCGGAATCAGCAGGAAGAGCGTGTCGCCGTCCACTTCTTCGTCGTAGAAGAGCAGATTGATGGCCACGGTCCACACTTTCTGCGGCCGGCCGCCCGGCCCCGTCATGCGGCGGCCGCTGTCCACGGCGCGTTTTGTCAGATACTCGCCGGCGACGTGATCGGCGCGCCAGGCGCCGCGGTCGTAGTTCAGCATCGGGAAGCCGTCGTAGATGCGGCCTTGGGTGCTGCCGTCGAGAATTGTCAGAGCTTCCTGCGCCCAGCTGCGCGCCAGCGCCATGTTGCCCACCGCGCTGGCGTCGTCCATGCCGGCGAGAGCGTTCTTCAGATCGCGATTCGGGCTCTCGGCGCCATTCGCGCCGATGGTGGCCCCGGCGGCGCTGGTCGCGCCGGTGGCCGGACGGCGCCGCGCGCCGCCGACGATGTTCACCAGTTCGGAAGGCGGCAGCACCTGGTCGCTGCCGGGCAGTCGCACGCCGGCGCGCAGATAGTGCTCGACCACCGGGTCCAGCATTCCGGGGGTGTTGGGATTCTGGGCGGCGAGGAGGAGGAGGAAATAGGGCAGCATGGCGGCAGGGCCGGGCGGGCCTTACCTCTGATAGCGCGGGAATTGCTCCCGCCCCCTCACCACCCCTCAGACCGGATCCGGTCCTAACTGCCGCAGCAGAAAGGCTTTAGCGAAGGCCCAATCCCGCTCCGCCGTGGCGTGGCCGATGTCCAAGGCGGCGGCCGCCTCGGGGATGCTCAGGCCGCCGAAGAAGCGCATCTCCACCAGCTGGGCCTTGCGCGGATCTTGCAGCGCCAGGGCCTCGAGGGCGTCGTGCAGCTCCAGCAGGCGCGCCTCGTCCCAGATGCCGACGCGGTCGAGGGCGGATTGGGTGCGAAGGATCGGATCCGAGCCGCGCTTCTGCGCCTGCTTGCGGCGCGCGTGATCCACCAGCAGATTGCGCATCGCGCGCGCGGCCAGACGGAAGAAGTGGGCGCGGTCGGCGATTTGGAGGCCTTCGGCGTTGACGAGGCGCACGTAGGCCTCGTGCACGAGCGCCGTGGGCTGCAAGGTGTGGCCGGGCTTTTCGCGCCGCAGGTAAGACTGCGCCAGACGCTTGAGATCTTCGTAGATCAGCGGGAATAGCAGATCGGCGGCGGCCGCGTCTCCGGCTGCGAGGCTCTGCAGCAGGCGCGTGGCTTCGGCGCGGTCGTCTCCGCTCATGGCGGCAGTGTAGCCGTGATTCCGGAATGGACGTGAGGGGAGGGGGTCGGTCTCGCCGCTTCTCCTGATGCGGGGCAAAGGACTCACCTGCGACCGCGACC
>CAYVPL010000056.1:0-12358 GCA_964453755.1 uncultured Planctomycetales bacterium | reverse complement strand
AATCGCGGTGCCGGTGTCCTGGCACATCGGCAGCACGCCGCCGGCGGCGATGGCGGCCTTGCGCAGCAGGTCGAGCGCGACGAAGCGGTCGTTGGCGGATGCCTCCGGATCGTCAAGGATCTTGCGCAACTGCGCGAGGTGGCCGCTGCGCAGCAAGTGAGAGCAGTCCCGGAACGCTTCGCGCGCCAGCAGTGCGAGCGCCTCCGGCTTGACCTGCAGCATCGGACGGCCCGCGAACTCGCTGAGATTGACGAAATCGGCGCTCAGTCGGCGCCAGGCCACGTCCTCCTCCGCCAGCGGGAACATGGGCTGGTGGGCGGGGTCGGCGGGCATGCGCGGATTATCCGCGCGCCGCGCGCATAAAATCATTCCCATGCGCCCCTTCTTCCTGCTGTTCGGCCTGCTGGGATCCTGCGCCTCGACGGCCGCGCCGGAAACTCCGGCGGGACGCGCTTACTCCTGGGTCTGGCTGCTCACCGGCCCGCGCGACGCCGAAGTGCAAGGCGAGGAGCGCGCGGCGGCCTTCGCCGGCCACTTCGCCAACATGGGCCGCCTCTCGGACGAAGGCCTGCTGCTGCTGGCCGGACCGATGGCCGAGCCCCTGGCGCGGCCCGATCACCGCGGAGTCTTCGTGCTCGACGTGCCCGATCTCGAGACGGCGCGAGCCGCGGCCGGCACGGATCCCTCGGTGCAGGCCGGCATCTTCATGGTGGAAGTCGAGAACTTCCGCACTTCTGCGCCGCTCGACGAAGTGCCTGCGCGGCACGCGGCTTACGTCGCGAACTCCGGCGAAGCGAATCCGCCGATGGGCTTCCACTGCCGGCCCTACGTGCTGCTCACGGGCACGCCGGCCGCCGCGGCTGAGCACGCGCTCGGCAAAACCGCGGCGCGCGTTCTGATGAGCGGACGTCTCGTGGACCGCGATACCGCCCTCTTCTGCCTGGACCTGATGGAAGCCGGGCCGGCGCAGGCGATGGCCGACTCCCTCGGCGACGAAGGCGTGGTCTGGATCGTGATTCCCTGGTTCGCCACCGAAGAGGTGGCGGGGCTGGCTTCACTGCGCGGTCAGTGATTCCAGCATCGCCACGAGGTCGCGCAGTTCCGCGGCGCTGAGCGTGTCCGCCAGTCCGGCGGGCATCGGAATCAGCGGGTATTGGTCGGACACGAATTTCTGCGGCTCGATGATGGCCTCGAGCAGATCCTGCCGCCCGAAGCGGCTGCCCGCCGTCGTCAGATCCGGCCCGATGCTGCCGCCCGCGGAGCCGACGCGGTGGCATTGGATGCAGCCCAGGCCGCGGAACAGGCGCTCGCCGCGCGCGAGATCCGGCGCGCCCACGACCGCGTCCAATTTCGCAGCGGCGTTGGCGAGACTCCAAGTCTGCACGAAGGGCCGCTGCTCCGGCGCGGCGAAGGGCGGCGCGGGCGCGGGGGGGGGGAGCAGGGCCAGCACCGCCTCCACCTCTTCCGGCGGAATGCGCGCGATCATCTCGCGCTCGATGGCCTCGAGGAAGCCGCCAAGGCTGTAGCCGCCGGGCAGGTTGCGCGCGGTGCGGACCCAGGTCAGCGCCTCGACGCGCTGTTCGCGCGTCCAGTCCGTGTCCACCAAGCGGAGCAGCGTCGCGTAGTGAATCTTTTCCTCGTCGTAGGAGGCGGCTCGCAGCTTTTCGAGCAGGCGCGCCGGCAGATTCGGCGCGTGGAGCGCAACCAGCAGGGCGGCCACTTCGCGATCCAACAATTCGTCGCCGCTCGGCAGCCAGCGCACGGCCGCCGGCAGCAGAATCGCGCCGAGCGCGGCTTGCTGCTCCGGAGCTCGGATCAGAAGCAGCTCTGCGGCGCGCAGCACCAGCCAGCTCTCGGCAGTGGTCGCGCCTTGGAAATCCACGCGCGCGATCGCCTCCGCGACGGCCGGGGCGGAAACTGCGGCATCCACGCGCGCGAGCGCCATCCAAGCCTCGCCGCGGGCGAGCAGACTCGGGGCGGCCAGCGCCGGTTCCCGCCACGCTGCAGGCGGGTGGCGCTCCAGCAGATTGCGCGCGGCGGTGCGCACGAAGCGGTCGGCGTGGCCGAGCGCGGGCAGCGCCTCGGTCAGCGGGCAATCCGGCGCTTCGAGTTTGCGGCGCAGCTGCAGCTCGGCGCTGGCGCGAGCGAAGGGCTGCTCCGCTGGCGGAGGTGTGGCGCCGCCGACCCAACTCACGCGGTAAAGGCCGCTTTGCGTGCCGCGGCCTCCGGTGACGAACCAGAGCGCACCGTCGGGCCCGAACTCCAAGTCGGCGACGTTCATCGGTTTGCCGAGGATGAAGGTGTCGGAGCGCGCCACGTAGCTGGCGCCGTCGGGAATCAGATGCACGGCATGGATGCGGCCGTAGGCCCAGTCGGCGATGTAGAGGGCCTCCTGCCACGCGCCGGGAAAGTTGCCGGCGGTGCCGAACACGGTGCCCGTGGGCGAGGCCGGGCCCGTGTCCAACGCGGGCGGAAGCGTGTCCGGCGTCGACGGGCTGAGTTTCGCGCTGCCGGAGCGCCAGCCGTTGTCGCCGCCGGGCACTGCGTGGACGACGCGCGGCGCGCGGTACCAGGGCGCGCCGAAGTCCCACTCCATGTCGGAGTCGTAGCTGAAGAGCTCGCCGTTGGGCGCGAAGGCCAGGTCGTAGGAATTGCGCATGCCGCCGTAGATCAGATCCCACTTCTGGCCGTCCGGATCGGTGCGCAGCACGATGCCGCCCGGCGCCATCACGCCGACTGCGTGTCCGCGGGGATCCCAGATGCGTTCGAGCAGCACGTCCTCGGCCCAGTTGCGGAAGGGGGAATCGGCGCTGACTTCCGGGAACTCGACCGTGTGGTTGCCGATGACCGTGTAGAGCATGCCGTCGGGCCCCAGGACCACGCCGTGCGGCCCGTGCTCGCCGGGCGGCCCCAGATGCGCCAATTGCGCGTGCTCCTCGAAGACGCCATCGCCGTCGCGATCGCGCAGGCGGTGGAGGCCGCCGTCCGGACCGCCGCTCTGCACCATCGCGTAGAGCGCGCCGTGCGCGTGGAGCAGGCCTTGCGCGCTGTGCACGGGCGTGTCGAGTTCCTCGACCTGCGGCGGCGCGCCGGCGCCGCCGGGAAATGTCAGACGCAGGAGCTTGCCCTGCTGCGGCGAAACGTAGAGCTCGCCGGAGGGGCCGAAGGTCATGGACACCCAGGAGCCTTCGAGAAGTCCGGCTGAGTGGATGAGTTCGGCGCTGAACCCGGGCTGCAGGGTGAAACTGGAGACGGGCGTCGCGACGCGATTGGCCATCGCCGGGCCCCAGGGGCCGCGATGCGCCGAAACGCCGCCGAAGCTGATGGGCGCCTGCCAGTCCGCCGGGATCGCCGCCGTGGCGGGCCAGTCCGCCGGCGCCGCGCCGCCCCAGCGCCAGTCGGGTCCGCTGACCACCATCGTCAGTTCTTCGCCGGCGCCGCGCAGAGCCAGCCGGGCGGCCAGTCCCGCCTGGCCGCCTTCGTTCCACGCTTCGATGGCCAGGACGTGCGGACCCGCGGCCAGTTCGCGGCCGCCGGTGATGCCGGAAGGCACCGCCCAGTTGTCGCCGCGCGCGAGCGGCTGGCCGTCCAGCCAGGCGCGGAAATGATTGTCAACCGCGATGGCGCCGCCCGCGACCGTCGCCGGCGCGGCCAACGTGAAGGAATGCAGGAACCAGCGGCGCTCTTCCGCGACGGGATCGCCGGGACTCCAGATCCACTCGGCCTCCGGCGGCGCGGGCGGGGCCGGAGGCGCCGCAGGCGCGGCGGCTTGCTTCGGCGCCGCGGCTTCCGCAGCGGCGGCCGGCGCCGCGGGCGTCAGCCTTTTGAGGCGCAGATTGCGAAAGCGCGCCTCCATCGGCGGACCCTGGTGCAACTGCAGCGCGAACACCCCGCGATCGCGCGCGCGGCCCGCCTCTTCGTCCACCACGTCAATCATGCGCACCCCGTTGATCTCGTGAACCAGCCGCGGTCCGCGCGCGAGCACGCGGTACACGTTCCAGTCGCCGGACTTCACGGCCGCCTGGAGGCCCGCGGGCTCGCCGAGGCTGGAACTCTCTTCGCGTCTCCCGTCGGCGTGAATGCGGAAGCTGGCGCCGCGCTGGGCCATGATCCCGCGGCCTTCGCTTTCATACAGGATGCCGGTGTAGTTCGGGCCGTCCTCGATGTCGGCCTGATAGCCGGCCACCTCGCCGCCGGGCAATTGCACGCTGCGGTATTGCATGCCGGAGTTGCCGCCCGTGATGCGGTACTCGAAAGTCAGATCGAAATCTCCGGCCTCGCCTTCGCGGAACAGGTAAATGCTGCGCGGCAGCGGGCGCTCCGCGGTGCTGCGCCCCACGATGCAGCCGTCCTCGACGGACCAGAAGTCGGTGTCCCCGCTCCAGCCGGCCAGGCTCTTGCCGTCGAAGAGCAGTTCCGCTTCCGCAGCCGCGGGGCCGCGGGAGCAGGCAGTCAGGAGGAGGACGAGGAGTCCCAGGCGTTGCATGGAAGAAGAATAGGCGTTCCCTTCGCGGCTAAGATCCGGCATGCTCCGGCTGATCTTGCTCGGCCTCGTCGCCGCGCTGCTGGCCTGGTCCGCCGTCGGCCCTTTCGACTGGCTCACGTGGTGGCTGGAGGTTGCGCCGGTGCTGATCGCGGCGCCGATCCTCATCCTCACGGCGCGGCGCTTCCCGCTGACGACGCTGGCCTATGCGCTGATCGCTCTGCACGCCGCCGTTCTCATCGTGGGCGGACACTGGACCTACTCGCGCGTCCCTTTCGGCTTCTGGCTGCAGGATTTGCTTGGCCTGGAGCGCAACCCTTACGACCGCATCGGCCACTTGTTCCAGGGCTTCGTGCCAGCCTTGCTCGTCCGCGAAGTGCTGCTGCGCACCTCGCCTCTGCGCCCCGGCGGCTGGCTTGCCGTCCTGGTTGTCAGCGTTTGTCTCGCCATCAGCGTTCTGTACGAACTGATCGAATGGGCGGCAGCCCTGATCGCGGGGGGGGCCTCCATCGAGTTCCTGGGCACGCAGGGCGACGTGTGGGACACGCAATGGGACATGCTGCTGGCGGGCCTGGGCGCTCTGGCCTCGCTGGCGCTGCTGGCGCGGATCCACGACCGGCAGTTGGCTAAACTGCCTGGAGGCCCCTCCCTCAGGCTGTGAACTCTCAGGCCGTGAACTGGAACTCTCGACTCATACCATGATGACCCCCCTTACCGAACTCTGGCTCCCGATCCTGGTTTCCGGGGTCGCCGTGTTTTTCCTGTCCGCGCTGATGTGGATGGCGATGCCGCATCACAAAAAGGACTTCGCCCGCCTGCCGGACGAGGACGGCCTGATGAGCGCGCTGCGCGGCCGCATCAGCCCCGGCCAGTATTCCTTCCCGCACTGCGACGGCCACGCCTCGATGAAGGACCCGGTCTGGCAGGAGAAGCAGAAGCAGGGACCCTGCGGCCTGCTCTACGTGATGCCCTCGGGTGGGCACAACATGGGCAAGGCGATGTTCCTGTCCATCCTTCACAATCTCGCGGTGGCGGCCTTCGTCGCCTACGTCGCGGGTCACACCCTGCGCCCGGGCACCGACTACGTCACCGTGTTCCGCATCGTCGGCGCCACCACCATCCTCGCCTACTGCGGCGCCCGCTTCGCCGACGCCATCTGGATGGCGCACTCCTGGCGCAGCGTGCTGACCCAAACGTTCGACGGCGTGATCTACGGCCTCGTCACCGCCGGCATCTTCGGCTGGCTGTGGCCGGCCTCGGTGAAGCTGGACATGCTCTAAGGCTTCGCGGAGCCGGCCCTCAAGGCGCGGCCTCGCGCCATCCGATGAAAGGAGGGTGGGACTCCCTCCTGTGGTTCTGCTTCACGGCATGTGGAGCACGGCTCGCACCCTCGCTCCGCTCCAGGCGGCGCTCGAGGCGCGTGGTTATCCCGTCTTTTCGCCCAGCCTGCCGCTGCACCCGGCGCAGAGCGCCGGTGAGTTGGCGGCGCTCGGCCGCCTGTCGCTGACCGACTACGTGCGCCATCTCGAGGGCGCGATCGCCGCCGAGCGCCTGGGCGCCCCGCCGGTCCTGATCGGCCATTCGATGGGGGGATTGCTGGCGCAGGCCTTGGCGGCGCGCCAGACGGCGCGAGCCTGCATCCTGCTCGCCCCCGCGCCGCCCGCCGGCGTCGCGACCTTGCGCCTCGATCAGGTCTGGGCCAGCCGCAGCGTGTTGCTCACTCCCGGCTTCTGGCGCAAGCCGCAGAAGTTGCCGGCTGCCCATGCTGAAGAGCTGCTGTTCAGCGCGGTCATGCCCGAGCGTCGCGCCGAACTGCAGGCTGCCCTGCTGCCCGAATCGGGCCGCGTCTTCGGCGAGATCGCATTCTGGTGGCTGGACCCGCGACGCGCCACGCGCGTGGACCCCGAGGCACTCCGCGCGCCTTTGCTGGTGGTCGGCGGCGCCGAGGATCGCATCATTCCCGCTGCCGTCGTGCGCGGGATCGCCCGGCGCTACCGGCAGTCCGAACTCCTGATCCTGCCGGGACGCGGCCACTGGTTCTTCGACGAACCCGGCGCGGACGAAGTGTTCGCGCGCGTCGGCTCCTGGCTGGACCTGGTGTGCGCCGTGACCGACGAGCGCGGCGCGCCGCGCCCGTCTGCTCCGCGGACCGCCGCTGCCGCACCTGCGCCGGTGTCCGTGCCCGCCTAACATGGCGGAGTGACTCAGGACTCGCTCCCGCTGCGTTTGCGAGCCGCCACCGCGGCCGACGTGCCGCAAATCCTCGCCTTCATTCGCCAGCTCGCGGAGTACGAGCGCCTCGCGCACGAAGTCAAAGCAGGCGAGGCGGAGTTGCGCGCCCACCTCTTCGGCGCGCGCCCGGCGGCGGAGGTGCTGCTGGCTGAGTGGCGCGGCGAGCCCGCCGGCTTCGCGCTTTACTTCACCACCTTTTCAACGTTCCTCGGCCGGCCGGGATTCTGGCTCGAGGACCTCTTCGTGCCGCCGGAGCGGCGCGGCCTGGGGATCGGCCGGGCTCTGCTGACCGGTCTGGCCCGGGAGGCCCAAGCCCGCGGCCACGGGCGGGTGGAGTGGGCCGTTCTCGATTGGAACGAGCCCGCCAAGGGCTTCTACGAGCGGCTCGGAGCCCGCAAGTTGGAGGAGTGGCGGACCTGGCGTTTGACCGGCCCGGCCTTGGACAAACTCGGCGCCCAATCAGCAACTTCCTAAAAGGGGGCGGGCCGGTCGGCGCTCACCCGCGTCAATCGGGGAGTAGCGGCGGAGAAATGGCGTTCCTAGAATGCGCTCTCCTCATGAACAAACTCCTCACCACCCTTTCCCTGGCCGGTCTCCTGGCCCTCGGCTCCTGCGCCGCTGGTCCTCAACAGCTCCAGCGCACCGTGGATGACTGGGATCACCAGATGTACGTCAAGAATCCCCTGATGGACGGCGTGCTCTGGGTCGTTCCCGTGATCCCGATCGCGAAGTGGGGCGCCATGATTGGCGACTTCTTCGTCGGCAACGCCTACCACTTCTGGTTCAAGGACCTGTGGGACGGCAACGGCACCGGCTTCGAGCACATGAAGGTCGACGCGACCGACGGCGTGCTGCAGTCGCTGCTGATCGACGACGCGAAGTGGATTTCGAAGAAGTAGTTTCGAGAATTCTCACTTCCCACCTTGACGGTGCGCTTCCTCCAACACGAGGAGCGCACCGTCTTCCAATTTCTGGGACCAGAAGCCCACCTCGGGCGCGTACCACAGCACGGTGACCCGCTCGAAGGGGTTCTCGGAGTCCGCGAGGCGGGCGGTGCGCCAGATGCGCAGGCTGCTGAGCTCGCCGGCAGGCGTGCGCACGGTCTCGACGGCGTCGCAGTGATAGTCCACCTGGATGCGCATTTCGCCCAGCAGAAGCTCGAGCGTCCAGCGCTTGCCCACCCACAGCGGGAAGAGGAACTGCGGGTCCGGCGTTTCACGCAGCGTGGGCTTCTCGCCCGGCACTTCTTCGCCGACGGCCGCCAATTCGGCCGTGTAGATCTGGCGCAGGCCGCTGGCCTCCTCGAGCACGATCCGCTCCGGCCCGATCTCGGCGACGCGGAAATCCACGCGTAGGCGCCCGCCCGAGCGGAAGACGAAGCGGTCGCCGACCTGCCACTGCGGCCGCTCGTAGATGACGGCGCCGGCGGGCGGCGCGGCGTCGGCGTGCATGAGTCCGCGCGCGGGCGGCGGCTCGGTGCGGTCGGGCGCGGCGCAGGAGCCGAGCGCGCAGGCAAGGATGAGGAAGGCGCGGCAGTGGAGTTTCATGGGCGGGCGGTGCAGAGGATGGGAATCAGGCGAAGAGGCGCGGACCGAGCGCGCAGTGGCGGGCGTAGGACTCGAGGAGCGCGGGATCGCTCCGGGGTTCGACGCGCTCCGCTTCCAGTTGCGGCGGATGCGCGGTGACGAAATCGGCCACGGCGGCGCCGTGGGCGGCGGCCGCGGCTTGCAGCGCGGCGCCCAGGGCGGCGGTTTCGGCTTCGGCCGGGAAGACGAGAGGCGCCTGGAAGAGGTCGGCCAATATGCGGCGCCACAGCGGATTGCGCGCGCCGCCGCCGACCACGCGCAATTCGCGCGCGCGCACGGGCATGTGCTCGAGGCCGAGGCGCAGGCAGAAGGCGGCGCCTTCGAGCGCGGCGCGGTAGAGCAGGCCGGGGCGCAGGGCGCCTGGCGTGAGGCCGTGCAGCACGGCCCGCGCGCGCGGCCAGTCGGGGGCGCGCTCGCCGGCGAAATAGGGAAGGAATTGCAGGCCGCCGCAGCCGCTGGGCTCGGCCTGCGCGGCGGCCGTGAGGCCGGCGTGCTCGAGGCCGAAGGCCTTGCGGACTTCTTCGGCCGGCGTGGTGCAGTTCATGGTGCACCAGAGCGGCAGCCAGGCGCCGGTGGCGTCGCAGAAGGGGGCGACGAGGCGCGCCGGGTCGCGCGGCACCGTGCTGGAGGGTCCGAACAGGGTTCCGGAGGTGCCCAAACTGCAGACCAGCGCGCCTTCCTGCACCGCGCCCGCGCCGAGCGCCGACATCATGTTGTCGCCGGAGCCGGCCGAAACCGGAATGCCGCGCGCCAGGCCGCAGCGCTCCGCGATTTCGGCGCGCAGGCTGCCGCAGATCGCGCCGGCGTCGAGCAGGGGCGGCAGCCAGGCGGGATCGAGCCAATCGGCGCCCGGCGGCGGATCCCAGGCGCGCGCCGCCGGATCGTAGTAGCCGGTGCCGGAGGCGTCGCCGTGATCGGTCGCCTTGCGGCCGGTGAGCCAGAGGTTGACGAAATCGTGCGGCAGCAGGACGGAGCGAATGCGCGCGAAATGCGCCGGCTCGTGGCGCAGCAGCCAGGGCAGTTTGGGCGCGGTGAAGCCGGCCGGAACCGCGCGGCCGGTTTGCGCGCTGACTTCCGCCGCTTCCGCGGCACACTCGGTGTCGCACCAGAGTTTGGCCGGACGAATCGGCTGGTCCCTCTCGTCGAGCACCACGCAGCCGTGTTGCTGGCCGCTGACGCCGACTCCGCGCACTCCGCGCAGGGCGCCCGCCGCCGCCAAATCCTGCAGCGCGCGCTCGACGGCGGCAATCCAGTCCTCCGGCCGCTGCTCGGCCGCGCCCGGGCGGGGCACCGGCAGCAACTCCAAGGGCGCGGACGCGCGCGCCAGGACCCGGCCACTGGCCGCGTCCCAGACCAGCGCCTTCACGCCCTGCGTGCCGACGTCGAGGCCGAGGAAGTGCGTCACGCCGCTCATGGTAGTTTGGCGGCATGATTCCGCGCCCCCTGCTGATCGTCGCCGCGGCTTGCGCGGCTTCCTGCCAAGATGTTCCCGCTCCGGAAGGATCGGCGGCCGGCGGCGCGCCCGTGCGCGTCTGGTCCTTCGAGGAGCACACGCTGCCGGCGCGCTGGGTCGCCGCCGAAACCAACACGGAGGACACGCCCGGCCGCTGGGAGTCGGCGCCGGAGCAGGACGCGCCCGACGGCGCGCGCGTGATGCGGTTGGCCATGACGGAGAACTCCGGCGCGACCTTCAATTTGCTGATGACTCAGGACTCCTTCCCGGCCGATCTCGATCTGACCGTGAGCGTGCGCGCCGACGGCGGCCGCGAGGATCAGGGCGGCGGTCTGCTGTGGCGAGCGCAGGACGCCCAGAACTACTGGATCACGCGCTGGAATCCGCTCGAGCGCAACCTGCGGCTCTACGTGGTTCGGGACGGCAAGCGGCGCACGGTCGCCGACGCAACGCTCGACGCGCGCGCCGATGGGTGGCATCAACTGCGCGTCGTGGCGGTCGGCAGTTCCACGCGCGTGTTCTTCGACGGCGCAGAACTGCTGATCGCGGAGGATCCGGAACTGCCCGGCGGCGGCGCGATCGGCCTGTGGACCAAGGCCGACGCTCTCACTTCATTCGACCAGCTGCAACTGGGCATCCCGGCGCCGCCCGCTGGCCCGATTCCCGGCCCGGAACCGCGTTAACTGCGCACGCCGGTCAGGTACTCGATCGCGATCTGGTCGAGGCGCTCGTAGCGATGGCCGCGGGCGGCCAGGCCGTCGGCGTCGAAGACTTCCGTGCGCAGGCGCGAAGCTGCGGTCTTGGAATACTTCGCGACCAAGCGGGCGTGGCTGCTGCCGACGGAGCGATTGTCAGAGAGGATCTGCTTGACCTCGGGATCGGCGTCGAAGGCCTTGGCCCGCGCCGCCAAGATTTTGTAAGTGCGCATGCAGCCGCGCGCGAAGTCCCACACGCCGTCGACGTCTTCCGTGCGGTAGGCGTGGGCGTCGAAGTGCTTCGGACCCTCGTAGGCGGGATAACCGCCCGTGCCCTCCAGCAGGCGCACCAGGAAGAACGCGCCTTTGATGTCCTCGGAGCCGAAGCGCAGATCCTGGTCGTAGCGGCCGATCTTCTGGCCGTTGAGGTCGATGTGGAAGAGCTTGCCGCACTCCATGGATTGCGCGACTGCGTGCACCATGGAGAGACCGGCCATGGTCTCGTGCGCCACTTCCGGATTGACGCCGACCATCTCCGGATGGTCCAGAGTCTCGATGAAGTGCAGCATGTGGCCGGTGGTGGGCAGGTAGATGTCCCCGCGCGGCTCGTTGGGCTTGGCCTCGAGCGCGAACTTGAGTTTCCAGCCTTGGTCCTTGGTCCAGGCGCACAGGAAGTTCATGCATTCGCGGTGCCACTTGAGGGCGTCGCGGCCATCTTTGGCGGCGTCCGACTCGCAGCCCTCGCGGCCGCCCCAGAAGACGATGATCTTGGCGCCGAGGTCCACGCCCAGTTCGATCGCGCGCATCGCCTTCTGCACGGCGAAGGCGCGCACGCGCGCGTCGGCGCTGGTGAAGGCGCCGTCGCGGAAGACGGCGTGGCTGAAGAGATTGGTGGTGGCCATCGGCACCTTGAGGCCGGTGTCCCGCAGGGCCTTCTTGAACTCTTTGACGATTTTCTCCCGCTCGGCCGCGTCGGCGCCGAAGGGGATCAAGTCGTTGTCGTGGAGGTTGACGCCGTAGGCGCCGGCCTTGGCCAAGCCGGCCACGATCTCGGGCGGGCTGAGCCGCGGGCGCACCGGGCCGCCGAAGGGGTCGGCGCCGCGGTTGCCCACGGTCCAGAGGCCGAAGGTGAAACGATCGTCGGGGATGGGGTCGAAGGCGTCGGCCATGGCGCAGAGAGTCTACGCGCCGCTGGCGAGTTGCACCGGCTTGTAGCCCCCGCGCGCGCGGAACCAGAGGATCAGCGACACGTAGACCGCGAGCATGGCGATCGGGAAGACGGAGGCGGTCGTGAGCGCATCCTTCTTGGCCCGGTTCTGGATGGCGGTGACCTGCTCGCGTTCCGCCGGCTGCAGCGCCGCGACTTTCGCGCCGTCGAGCGGGCGATAGGCGCCGAACACGCTGCGCTTCTGCTCGCCGGCCACTTGCGCGTGGATCGCGGGCGCCTCGGCGAGGAGCACGGCGTCGGTCTCCTTGTCCTGGATGTTGCCGAGCAGAGGGTTGCCCAGCACTCCGGCCGCCAGCATGCCGATGCCGGCGATCATGTTCAGAGTCAGGGCGCCGCCCTTCGGGCACTGCTCGGACACGACGCCGAGCATCGTCGGCCAGAAGAAGGTTTTGCCGATGCCGTAAAGGGTGGCGGCGGCAAGGATGCCGAGGCCGGCGGCCGTGGACATCCAATTGAGCCCGATGACCGCCAGGGCCGCCGAGATGGCCAGCAATCCGAGCGGTTGCAGCCGGTGAATGATCGGGCCCGCGCAGAACCGCAGCACCATCATCAGCAGCATGGTGTAGACGAGCACCATCGCAGCCGGCAGGCCGAACGAAGTCATTTCCGGCTCCATCAGAGCGGTGATCCACGAGTCCACGCCGATTTCCGTGATGGCGAGCGGCATCATCGTCAGGATCA
>CAYVPL010000055.1:0-12389 GCA_964453755.1 uncultured Planctomycetales bacterium | reverse complement strand
CTCTCGCCCGCGAGCGCTATCGGTCCTACGTGGAAACTCTCGCCGCCAGCGGCGTCACGCGCCTCCACGAAGGCCGGCCGCTGGACGTCGCGGCTTATCGCGCCGGACTTGCCGCGGCTCTTGGCGTAGAGCCCTGAGGCAAGACCAAACATCATGCTGCTCGCCCTCGCACTCGCCGCGCCGGCCATTTGTCAGAGCCCTTCCGATCTGGACGCCTACAATCTCGTCTGGTCCACCCCCGGCGGCGACGCGGCGGGTTCCGTGCCGATGGGAAATGGCGCGCTGGGCCTCAGCGCCTGGGTGGAACCCGGCGGCGATCTGTTGCTGCTGCTGGCGCGCAACGACAGCTTCAGCGAAGCCAGCCGGCTGTTGAAGGTCGGGCGCGTGCGAATCGCGCTGGATCCGCCGCTCGCCACCGGCGAAGGATTTCGTCAAACACTGCATCTGCGCGAAGGGCGGCTGCTTCTGGAGTTCGACGGCGGGCAGGTGGAGGTCTTCCTCGAACCGGGACAAGACCGAGTCCGCGTGGGCGGGAGCTTCACGGCCCCGCGCGGCGTGCGCGCAAGCACTGAAATCTGGCGCAACGAGCGGCGCCGCCTGCTCGGCGACGAACTCGCCTCCTCGTGGACCATGCGCGCCGCGCCCGAGGCCGTGGAGGTGTGGGAGTCGGCCGACCAGCTCGCCGATCTGGGGGACGCCGTCGGCTGGTTCCACCACAACGAAACTTCGGTGGTGCCCTTTAGCTTCCGCCATCAGGGCATGCCCGGTCTCGAAGGCCTGGTCGGCGATCCACTCATCCATCTGACGTTCGGCGCAGTGCTGGCCGGTCCCGGGTTCCGCAAGGCGGATGCGCACACTCTCGCGTCGCGCGCCCCCGCCCGCGCGTTCGACCTGCGCATCGCCGCACCCGCGCCGGCGCAGAGTTCGGTGGTGGATTCCTCCGACTGGGTGCAGGGCGCCGCAGCGATGGCCGCCACCGCGCCCTCCTGGAACGAGGCGCGAGCGCAGTCAGCCGCGCATTGGGAGGAATTCTGGAATCGCTCCTGGATCTTCGTGCGCGGCGATCCAGCCCCCTTCAAGATTCCCTTCCCGGCCGAAGGCGAGGACCGTGAAGTTCGACTGGGTGTGGACTCCAATGGCCAGAATCGCTGGGAAGGCGAATTTGCGCGCGCGCGGGTTCACGTGCCCGGCTTGACGGACGACGCCCTGCGGAGTCTGCCCGGAGAGCGTGAAGACCAAATCGTGCGCGAAGCCGTCGTCGTGGACGGACGCGGGGACGCCGGCGCGAGCACTTTCGTTCTCGAGGCTTGGCTGCGCCGTCCTCCCAGCGGCGCGCCCGCCCGCATCCTCGACTGGATCACGGCCGGCGGCAGCGACGGATTCCTCTTTGACACGCATCCCGGCCGGGATCTGCGCTTCATCGTCGGCACGCGCACGCTGATTGCGCCGGGAGCATGGCCGGACGACGGCGAGTGGCATCACGTTGCCGCAAGTTATGACGAATCCAGCGGCGCCATGAGTCTCTGGCGCGATGGCGAGCAAGTTGCCGCCACCGCCGCCGCCGATCCCGCCCCGCCTTCGCTCGTCACGCGAGGATACGTCCTGCAGCGTTGGGTGAGCGCCTGCGCCGGCCGCGGCAGCTTCCCGATCAAATTCAACGGATCGATCTTCAGCGTCGAGCCGGCGGCGGCCGGCGGCCAGCCCTGGAATCCGGATTGGCGCCGCTGGGGCGACTGCTACTGGTGGCAGAACACGCGCCTCCCCTATTATCCAATGCTGGCCGCGGGCGATTTCGATTTGATGGACGGCCTCTTTGACTTCTACGCGCGCATCATTCCCGCCTGCCGCGCGCGCACCAAGGCTTACACCGGCGCCCAAGGCGCCTACTTCCCCGAAACCGTCACGATGTTCGGCGCCTATTCCAACGGCGACTACGGCTGGGATCGGGAGGGTCACGAAGCCAGCGAGGTGCTCTGCCCGTGGTGGCAGTGGGCCTGGAACCAGGGGTTGGAGTTAGTTGACTTGATGCTGCTCCGCACCGCCTACACCGGCGACGATGCGTTCGCGCGCGACCAACTCTTGCCGATAGCGCGCGAAGTGTTGACCTACTTCGACACGCGTTTCCCGCGCGACGAGTCAGGAATCCTCAGCATCACCCCCACGCAGGCGCTGGAGACGCACTGGCACGGCGTCGTCAACGACATGCCGTGCGTCGCCGGACTTCGCTCGGTGCTGCCGCGGCTGCTGGCGCTTCCTGAAGTTTGGACCAGCGCTGAGGATCGCGCGCTGTGGCAGCGCCTCAGCGCAGCACTGCCGCCGCTGCCGGTGCGCGAAGTGGAGGGCGCTCGTCTCTTCTCACCCGCCGAACGCTACGACCCCAGCCGTCAGAACGTCGAAACGCCCGAATTGCACGCCACGTTCCCCTTCCGCCTGGCGGCGGTCGGCGGCAGCGACGGGAGACTGGCACTCGCGCGCGAGGCCTACGCTCGCCGTCACGATCGTCAATCGAACGGCTGGACGCAGGACGGAATCCTCGCCGCTCGCCTGGGTCTGACGGACGAGGCGCAAGCCAATCTGCTGGCCCGCGTCGCCAACAGCCATCCGAAATACCGCTTCCCCGCCACCTGGGGGCCGAACTTCGACTGGCTGCCGGATCAGTGCCACGGCTCGAATCTGATGCTGGGGCTGCAGGAGATGCTGATGCAGACCGACGGCGATCAGATTCTGCTCTTCCCGGCTTGGCCGAAGGAGTGGGACGTCACATTCAAACTGCACGCCCCTCGCGACACGATCGTCGAAGGCCGCCTCCTCAACGGCAAGGTGCTCGAACTCGTCGTCACTCCCGAATCTCGCCGCGTCGATCTGCAGATCCTGCTGCAGTAGGCCAGCCGCGTCACCGCGCCGCGCCGATGCAGAGCAGCTCCGCCGCGGTGCGGTGATAGAGGCGGCCGGCGGCGTAGGACACGGAGTTCGCGGTCCAGGTTGAGCCGGCGGGGCCGAGATCGTTGAGCGCCAGGAAAGCGCGCTGATCGAAAACCGGCGCGCTCGCGTCGAGCACGTACACCAGCCCGCTGGCGAGCGTGAAATACAAACGCTCGTTCACGCGCGTTGGCGAGCCGTTGAAAACCCAATCCCAGCCGTCCCAGCGGCTGCGCTCGTCGCCGGTGACTTCGATGCCGCGGCTGTTCAGCGCGCGCGCGGCGCGCGGCGTGCGCCAGAGGAACGTGTCCGGCTGGCCGGACTCGCGCACGACGTCGGTGGGCACTTCCAGATACTCGACGAGGCCGGAATTCGGATCCACGCGCCCGAAGGAATACGGCGGCCCGATGGTCGGCTGGCCCCAGGCCGTGGCGTAGCACTGGAAGTGCAGCTTGCCGCCGGCGGCGATCATCGAATAGCGCGCCGGGAAAACGCCGAGTGCGAGGTCCACGCCGTGGCTGGTGCTCCAGGCGCCCGACGCGAGATCGCGCTCAGTGCGCGTGACACCGCGCGTCAGCGAAATTTCCCGCAGCTCATTGCCGGTCTTCAGGTCAATCACCACCAACGCGTTGTGCGGCTCCTTCAGGATCCAATAGGCGTGATTCGCGTCATGCGCCATGGTCTGGAGCGCGGCTTCGTGATTGCCGCGCGGGTCCTCGTAGCGCCACAGCGCCTGGCCGGCGCGCGGGCCGGTGAGAATCGTCAAAGACATACCGACCGGACGCTCGGGCACGTCGTGCGGGCCGCCGCGAGCGTGCAGGATGCAAGGTCCAGCGTCCGTCTGCACCAGCGTCGGCGCGTTGTACTGCGTCAGCGCGTCGGCGCTGCGCCACAGCAACTCACCGGTCAATGCGTTCAAGCCCACGAGGTGATGCCAGCGTCCCTTCAAATCGGCCGGGTCGGCGGCGCCCGGCGCGGGGAAAGGCTCCATGTGCACGAAGACCTTGCGCGCGCCATATTGCACCAGGAAGGGCTCGAACTGCTTGTTGAACGGGCCGTCGAAGGCTGCGAGGAAGCGTCGCTCCCACACTGGTTCGCCATCCTTCGTGAAACAAACAACCGCGCCGCCGGCGTTCGTGAACCAGACGCGCTCGCCGTCCGTGACCGGCGATGCGCTCGTCGCGTCGGAGAAGGGATAGGAGTAGATGGCCGGCACAGCGCCCGAAATGCGTCGCGTCCAGAGAATCTCGCCGGTGCGCGCATCCAGGCAGTGCGCGTCCACGTCCTTGCCGACGACGCTGCGGCCCTCGGTGGCGTGGGCGAAGCGCGCCGCGTCTTCGGCGCTCAAGGCCTGCGCAGGATCCCAAGGCGCCATCGTCGCCACGTAGATCCGGTCCCCGTGCACCGCGATCCCGCCCTGCCCGGTCTCCGGCAGCGGCGCGCGCCACAACAGGCTCTCACCGCTGCGCGCGCTGAATCGCAGCGGCGGCGCCTCCCCTTCCGCGCTCCAGTCGCCCTTTGGCCCCGCGCCCTGCGGCCAACTCCCCGGGACGCCCCCATTGCCGACGCAAGATGCCGCGAGAAGAAAGAATACGGAGTCGCACACCATCGTAATAATTATTAGAACGACGGTGCCGCACACTTTCGGTCCAGAATTTAGCATGACGGTGTGCGACTCCGTATCACTTCCAGATCTCAGCGGCACGGGCGAGGACGCGGGCGCGGTCGTGGGGCAGCAGGAAGCGTCCGGCGATGAGGGCGTCGGCGGCGGCGGCGGCTTGGCGGATGTAGTCCTCGCGGCCGCCGGGGTAGAGCTCGGCCAGGGTTTCCGGGGAGAATGGCAGGAACTGGCCGACGAAATCCGCGAGTTCGCCGTCCGGGCGCAGGCGCCAGGGTGCGTAGACGCCGAGCGGCACCAGCGTCTCCAGGTTGGGAACGCCGCCGATCTCGTTGCCGCGCGCGTCGGCCTGCGGAATCAAAACTGGGAACGATTTCCCCAGCTTCGGCGGCTCGATGTCCGCGATGCCCTGGCTCCAACGCGGTCCGTAGTCGCAGCGGTAGGCCTCCTGCGCGGCCTGCGGGGCCGGCCTGAGCCACTTCGGCCAGGCGTACTTCTCGAGCGGCACCAGGCTGCCGTCATCCAGGCGCGGCACGCGGCTCGGCGGCGGTTCGACGCCTTTCTCCACCCAGTCCAGCAAATTCCGCAGCAGCGCGCGCTCCATCACGATCACGTCGAGCGGATTGGCGTTCTCGCGCTGACCCCAGGGCGAGGGATAGTGCTGCGCGCCGCGCAGGTGATACCAGCGCTCCTGCGGCAGCGGCTCGAGATCGGCGGAGCCGTCGCAGGCCACGTGCGTCAGCGCGGCGGCGCGGCCCCAGTACTCGTAGCCGGAATTCGTCAGAAAGACCTTCGGCATCGCGCTGGCGGCCAGCGCGCGCGCGTAGAGGCCGTCGCTCGCGCCGGTGACTGCGTCCTTCTGCACGGCGCCACTGAAAGGGAACAGATCGGTCGGGTAGAAAAATGCGGAACTGCGGTGCGCGTCGCGCGAAGGCTGGGCGAAGCGGTGATTGAAGGAGCCGCGGCCCGCGCCGGCGGTGTGGATCAGCAGGCCATCGAAGGCCATGCCGCCGCCCGGAGCCGCGTTGAATCCCTGCCACAGAAAGTGCCGCAGAAAGCGTCCGGTCTGCGAAATGCCGAAGCCGACGCCGCGCGCGACCGGGAAGGGGCAAGATTCGTCCTGCTTGGCGAACAGGATGGTGTCGCGCACCACGACCAGTCCAAGACCGATCACCAGCGGATCGCGCGCCTCGTAGACCAACTCGTAGATCCGGCCCGCCGCGAATCCCTCGTCGAGACGAATGGAGCGTCCGTCCGCGCTGAAGGTCCAAGAAGCGCGTGGCACGTCCGCGCGCGCGCTCATCCGCCCTGCGCGCTCCGTCAACCGGTGCGCCGGCCCTTCCGGATCCACGATCGAATAAGGAATCATTCCGCGATGCCCCAGTTCCAGAGTCTCGGCGGGCGCGTCCACGGTCCAGTCGCAGCGCACCAAGCCGGTGATGGGCGCGCCGTCGGCCGCGCGCGCCACGGGCGCCTCCAGGCGCATGCGCCCGTCGCCCGGCGGCACGTCGGCCTGCCAGCCGACCCAGATCACCGTCATGCCCTGCGCCGCCACCCAATCCATGCCGAAGAAATTCACCGTGGCCTTGCCGCCGCGATTGCTCACCTCCAGCAGGCCCGTGCCGCTGCGACGCTCCGGATCCACCGCCTGCAGCACCTCGAAGTTGGCGCGGCAGCGCACCTTGCCGTCGGCGTCGCGCGGGGCCAAGTCCAGATCCACCACCGCGTCCAGGTCCGGCGCCGCCTGATCGAAGGCGAAGTGCAGCGTGCCCTGCAGGCGCTCGTAGGCCCCGCTGCCTGCCACCGGGCCGCGCTGAGTGACCTCGACGCGCTCGACCGCGGTCGGGCCTTGCAGCAGAGCGTTCAGAAGAAGGAAGGCGGCCAGCATCACGCTCGCTAGCATAAGCCCGGTGAGCGTCGAGCTTCTGATCGCGGCCGGAGGCCTGGGCCTGCTCTTGATCGGCCTGCGCCTGCTGACCGAGGGCTTGCGCCAATTGGCCGGCGCCTGGCTGGCGCGCACGCTCGCGCGCGGCACCCGCAGTCCGGCGCGCGGCGCGCTGCTCGGCGCGGGCATGACCGCGCTGGTGCAGTCCTCGAGCGCCACCACCGTCGCCGCGGTCGGCTTCGTCGGCGCGGGGGTTCTCACTTTCCCGCAGGCGCTCGGCATCATCTTCGGCGCCAACGTCGGCACCACTCTGACCGGCTGGATGGTGGCGGTGTTCGGCTTCCGCGTGGACCTGGCCGCCCTCGCGCAGGTTCTGGCGCTCGCCGGCGGCTTCCTGCTGCTGCTCGGCAGCGGCCGCGCCAGTTCGATCGGCCGCGCGACCGCGGGATTCGCGCTCGTGCTGCTCGGGCTCGAAGGCCTGAAATCCGGCTTCGCCGGCGTGCAGGAGTTGCTGGACCCGGCTTCCCTGCCCGCGGACACGTGGAGCGGACGCGCGCTGCTGGCGCTGATCGGCGCGGCAGTCACGGTGGTGACTCAATCCTCCACCGCCGGCGTCGCCACCTGCTTGGCTGCCCTGCATGCCGGCACTCTCTCGCTGGGCCAGGCCGGCGCGCTCGTGCTCGGCATGGAAGTCGGCACCTCTTGCGGCGCGCTCATTGCCTCGCTCGGCGGCTCGCTGGCGATGCGCCGCACCGGCGCCTCGCACCTCGTGTTCAACGCGCTGAGCGCTGCGCCGGCCTTCGTGCTGCTGCCGTGGTACGTGAGCCTGGCCCCCGCCGACGCCGCGCGCTCCGGCCTGGCGCTGGTGGTGTTTCACACTTCCACCAATCTGGGCGGCGCGCTGATCGCGGTGCCGCTGGCCGCTCGCTTCGCGCGCTTGATGGAATGGCTGGTGCCGGAGCGCCAGCGCGGCGCGCGCCGCATGGATCCGAGCGTGGCGCGCATGGCCACGGTCGCGGTGCCGTCGGCCGGCGCGGCGCTCCAAACGTGCGCGCGTCAGGCCGCGGCCCTGGCGGAAGCCATGACGCTGCAGGCGCCGCCGGATGCCGCGCAGGCGCGCGCGCTGACCCAGCCGCTGCGCGAGAACCTGGAGGCGATCCGCGAAGACCTCGGCAGCATTGCCACCGCCGCCGACGCTGCCCTGCACCAGGCTCACGTGTCGCTGCTACACGCGGTGGATCACGTGGACCGGCTGCTCGACCGGCTGGAGGAAGTGCCGCCCGCCGAGGCGCGCGCCGAACCGCACGTGGTCCGCTGGACGGCCGATTTTGCCGCGCTGGCCCGCAGCGCCGCGCGCGGCGATCCCGGCGCGCATCTGGCGGCAGCGCAGGCCTGCGCCGCAGGCATGGAATCCCGCGGCGAAGCAGCCCGGCAGGAACTGATGGCCGAAGCGGCGCGCGGCGAGCGCGAGCCGCGCGCCACTCTTGCCAGCCTCGACGAAATGCGCCGCCTCGAGCATCTGGCGCACCACCTGTGGCGCGCCCTGCACCATCTCGCCGCCGTGGGCGACGCCGGCGGGCCGCCGGATCAGCGCATGCGCGGCGTCGGGTAGACCGCCAGGCTGCGATGGCCGGCCGCGTCGTAGGCTTCGATCGCGAACAACCAGTCGTCCTTGCTGATGCGATCGAGAATCACTTCATTCACCGCGCCGAGCACGCGCCGCTCGGTCCAGGTCGGCTCGTGGGTGCGGCGCATCAGCACGGCGTAGCCCACGACGCCGGTGTCGGCGCCGGCGGCTTCCCAAGTCAGGCGCGTGTCCGGCGTGAGACGGGTGGTGTCCACCTGCACTCCGCGCGGCGCGGCTGGCGCCAAGGCCAGCTCGCCGCAGGCGCCGGCCGCGGCCCGCGCCACCCGGCCGACGTAGGCGAAGTCCACGTACTCCGGCAAATCGCCGTATTGCAAGCCGTTCTCGACGCGGAGGTCCTGGTGCTGATGCGCGTAATTCTCGTGCGGCTCGGTGAGGCGCACGGCCGGCCAGCCCAACTCGTTGAACGAGCGGTGGTCCCCCCCCCGCAGGTAGCGATCCTGGCGGAAGATCAGCGTGACGTCGAAGCCCGGCACCGCCGCCTCGCCGGCGCGCTCGAAGTAGCGGGCCAACTGACGGCTGGCGGAATCGTTGTCGCTGCCGATCACCGGGCGCCCTTCCTTGAAGCTGGGCATGCCCTCGCTGAACACGCGCAGGCGCCAGGGCTCGTGCAGCCCGCTCTGGCCGACCGCGCCGCCGACGATGTCCATCGTCAGCATCCCCGCGACCTCCTTCTTCTCGGCCTTCCAGGCCTCGGCCTGCGCGCGCGATCCCAGCAATCCCTGTTCCTCGCCGGCGACGCACAGGAACACGATGGTCGCGCGCGGCTGCAGTCCGCCGAGCATGCGCGCGGCCTCCAGTACCGCCACCGTGCCGCTGGCGTCGTCGTTCGCGCCCGGCGCGTCCTTCACTGGATCGGTCGGCGAGGTCGGCATCGAGTCGTAGTGGCCGGACAGGACCACCAAGCGGTCGGGATCGGTGCCCGGAAGGATTCCCATCACGTTGACGATTTCGGCGCCCTGCGGCACGCGTTGCGCGGGCGCGACCTGATGCGCCTGCAGGCGCACTTCCATGCGGCCGCCGTGATATTCCTCGTTGATGCGGTCGAACTCTTCCTTCAGCCAATTGCGCGCGGCGCCGACGCCGCGCTGCGGATCGTCGGTCGGGCTGAGGCTGTGCCGCGTGCCGAAGCCGGCCAGCTTGCGGATGTCGCGCTCGACGCGGCCGGCGTCCGCCGCCGCCACCATCCGGCGCAGATCCGCCGCCGGCCCCAGCGCTTGCAGGCGGGCCAACAGCGCCGCGTCCGCCTGCAACTGCCCGGCCGCGACCAGCCGCGCCGGCATCGCCAGCCAGGCCGGCTCGCGGGCGAAGACGCGCGTCAGCAGCTCGAATGCCTCCTGCTCGTGGCCGCGATCCAGCAGCGTGATGCCGCGCCAAAAGCTCAGCTCCACCTGCTCCGGATAGAGCTGCTCGGCTTCGGCGTAGGCGGCGAGCGCTCCGTCCATGTCGTTGCGCTCGAGGGCGACGTCGCCGCGATTCGCCGCCTCGTAGGCGCGCTGAATGCGCAGCAGGCGCCGCATTTCCGCGAGCGGCAGCGGATGATCTTCCACGCGCAGATCCACCAGCACTCCCTGCCAGGACTCCGCCTGGCGTTCGCCGCCGACGATCAGAATCGCCGCGCTCTGCCGTCCGCGCAGATCGCCGCCGGCGAGTTGGGCCGCGTCCAGAGCCGCCAGCATCCGCTCCGCCAGATCACCGCTCGCCGCCTCGAAGGCCGCCGCCATGGCCGGCACCACGCCGTCGTCCGTCATGATGTTGGCCTGACAGGAATAATTCACGCCCGTCGCGTGGCTGGCGCTGGCGATGCACGACGGTCCCGTCCATGCCGCGACGCGACCCTGCGCGTCCACCACCGCCACCTGCCGCACGGCTCGGCCGCGGTCGGCTTCGGTGCGCGCCTGCAGCGCGTCGGCGGGCGCCAAACCGGCGCGCAGATCGGCGAGCAACTCCGGTCCGTACGCCTCGCGCGCGAAGGACTGCGTGGCCACGGCGCCCACGCCGGCCTCCGCCCACGTGACGATGCTGCCGACCGAGAACCAGTGCGACTGCACCGCGACGCCCAGCGCGCCGGATTCCGGATCGCGCGCGACGATCGAGAAAGTCGCAACCGGCTGCGGCTGCGGATTCTGGAGACAAAGAAGCAGGAGGAAGGGCGTCACGCGGTCATTATGCCGCGCCTGGGCGCGGTGCCGGGCAGTAGCAGCAGCCCCTCGGCAGAGGGATCCTAGAGGCGCCTCTCCGCCTCCCTCCCGCCGTGAACGAAACGCCCCTGGAAACGTCCGCGCACGCCGCCAAGCTGCAGGATTGGTTCTCCGACTCCTTCTCCTGGAGCCGGGTGCGGCGCGCGCGCCTGTTCTGCGCGGTGGCGATCGGCCAGTCGCTGCTGCTGCTCACGGTGGCGCTCGCCGTGCTGGCCTTCGGCTCGCGCCAAGCCGACCTGCACTGGGCCGGCCGCCAACTGGCTTGGGTGTCCGGCGCGTCGGCGCTCGTCTTCGCGGTCTTTCTGCGCGCCAGCGCCGGCCTCGAGAAGCGCAACGCCGACGGCCGCATCTTCCTGCTGGGTCTGACTTACTGCTACGGCCTGCTGCTGGGCTTCGCTCTCTATCTCGCCGGCCCGTTCACGGGCTTCACCTGGCTGACGATCACCACCGCCGCGCTCTCGGTGCTCATCGGCTTCGGCACGCTGCCGGCTCTGCGCCTGCTCGGCAGCCTCGCCATTTCTCTGTTCGCGGCAACCGGCGCCGGCATCGCCGGTTGGATTCCCTATTCGCCGATCCTGTCCCTGCCCGCCGGCGCGGAATCGTCCGTGCTGCGCTTCGCCGGCACGCTGTTCGTGCACGTCGTGGCCGCCGCCGCCGGCCTGGCGCAACTCGGGCTGCTCACGATTCTGCTGCGCGAGCGCGAGCGCAAATTCCGCGGCCTCTCCTCGCGGGATCCGCTGACGGGCATCGCCAATCGCCGCGCCACGCTGGAGCGCCTCGAAGAGGCCTGGTCGCGGGCGGCGCGCCACCACGAACCCCTGGCGGTGGGCATCGCCGACGTGGACCGCTTCAAGGACATCAACGATCGCTACGGGCATCCGACCGGCGACAAGGCGCTCGAGCGCGTGGCGGCCATGTTGCGCACCAGCCTGCGCGGCGAGGACCACGTCGGCCGCTGGGGCGGCGAGGAATTCCTCATCATTCTGCCGTTGCAGGGCTTGGTGTCGGCCAAGGCGGCCCTCGAGCGCTGCCGCGTGCGCATCGCCGGCGAGCCGCAGCTGGCGGAGGACGGTCGCACCTTCAAAGTGACCGCATCCTTCGGGCTGGCGGTCTTCCCGGGACCCGGCCTGGCCACGATGCAGGACGTCATCGCCGCCGCCGACGCCGCGCTTTACGGCGCCAAGCGCGCCGGCCGCAACCGGGTCGAGGTCGCGCCGCTGGCGCCGAAGGCGCCCGCCGCCGCCGGCTAGCGGTTGCGCTCTTCGGCGAGATGGCGCAGCATCCAGTCGCGCGTCAGATCGCGCTCGAGATCGCGCCAGTAGGAGTGGACGTGGTTGAGGTCGCCTTGCGTGGTGACGAATTCGATCACCAGGCGCGCCGTCTGCACGCGGTAGTAGTGCAGTTGTTCGCGCGGACCGGCGCCGGCCCAGGCGAACCAGGCTTCGTCCGCGCCGGCGAGGGCCGCGTCGCGGAACTCAGGCGCCGTGTCGGTCACGTAAGCGGCGATCAGCCGCTGCAGCAGTTCCCGCTGCGCCGGATCCAGATCCTGACTTGACAATCCTGCGGGCTCCAGGCGCTTGAGTTCGGCGCCCGGCATGATCAGCAGGTCGCTGGGCACGTCCTGGCCGAGCAGGGCCTTGGCGCGCTGCGCCTCGCTGAGGCTGGCGTAGAGCTGCAGGCCCAGATCCTGTTCCGCGGCCAGCGGGCGCAGGCCGGCGCGCGGCCCCTTCTCGACGCGCGCCGGCGCGGCGCCCAGGCAGAAGGGCGAGAAAGACACGCCGCCCTGGCCGTCGCAGGCGACCGTGACCGAAACGTGATGGCCCTCGAAGCGGAAGGCCCAGGGGCGCTTGGCGTCCGGGACGCCGAAAATGGCGAGGTCGTAGAGGGTCGAATCGCGGTGCGGGGCGCTGCCGCCCTGGCTCTCGGCCATCCAGCGCAGGACGTCGTCGAGACTGCGCACCGCATCCACCTGGGCGGCAGCCTCGGCGCCGAGCGCAACCACCAGCAAGTGAGAGACGCGCGCACGCTGTTCTTCGCTCATGTCCTTGAGCGCCAGGCCGGGCCGGTCTCGCGGAATGAAGTGCCAGTCCAGGCGCTCGGGCGCGTCGAGATCGAAGGTGG